>JAFSPR010000114.1 GCA_017451395.1 Bacteroidales bacterium | reverse complement strand
CTGCCTCAGTTGGGATAAAACCTATCTCTGGGGCGTTGGAGACCAGGGGGAACTGTACAAGTTCACTAACCTTGACGGCGGAGTGGACGCCATTGCTTACACCAGCGTCTGGACTTATAGTGCCGATATGGAAGGCGTAACCATAGATCCCGGTTCCACTACGCTTTATCTTGGCATTGAGAGCGACCGCGTCTACAGGGTGCAGTCACCGTATAATTCAAAAACCACTATCTTTGTCATTGACGATGCCGCAAATATGGGTAATTCCGGCGTTGAGGGAATAACCTGGTATAAGGGAGACCTTTACGTCGGCGCCCAGAGCGGGGCAACGCTGTGGCGCTATACCCTTGGGGGAACCAAGGTGTGGAAAAAGCAACTCGGCGCCCTGGCGCCCGGAATCAAGGAAGTGGGAGACCTTTTCTATGATTCGGAGACAGACCTTCTCTGGGTGTCGGACTCCGAGGCCTGCAAACTGTTTGTGTTTGACGGGGAGGTAACGGAACTTCAGGCTATCTACGACGTTTCCTTCATCGGGAATGCGGAATCCGTCTGCGTAGACCACCAGCGCGGCTGCGTATGGGTTGGAGACGACGGTTCCACCTCCAAGATTTACAAGATAGTATTTACCGGATTATAGAATAAAAACATATAGTTATGAAAGTCAATTTCTTTGCGGCGGCCCTGCTGTTTTCCACCCTTCTGGCCTGCGCCACGCCGGAAAACGCTCAACCTCTTCCGCCGCCGCCACCTGGTGGCGACGACCCCGGCACTGACCCCGGCACGGATCCCGGCACAGACCCGGGCACAGATCCAGGTACGGATCCCGGCGGGCAAACCGGAAGCTATATCATTGTGGGCTATGATTACGGTTCCAACAATGACTCCTTCCTTCCGGACCCCACATACCTCACTCACATCAACTTTGCGTTTGGCAAAATCAAGAGTGACCACAGGACCCTGGAAATCAAAAAAGAGGCTCGTCTCAAAAAGATTGTCGGCCTGAAAAAGACCAATCCCACCCTCAAGGTGATGCTGTCCATTGGCGGTTGGGGGGCCGATTATTTCAGCGGAATGGCCGGGGACGACGAAAACCGCAAGGCCTTCTGCAACAACTGCCTTGATGCTGTAAACAAATACGGCCTGGATGGTATAGACCTTGACTGGGAGTACCCCGGAGAAACCACCTCGGAGAATATAGAGGCTTCCTCCAGCGATAAAGCCAATTTCACCAAGCTGGTGAAGGACCTTCGCGCTACGCTTGGAGAGGATAAACTCATAACTATGGCCTCATCGGCAAACGCAAAATACGTGAGCTTCCCCGACTTCATTGGTTATATGGATTTTGTCAATATTATGACCTATGATATGGGAAATCCTCCCTCTTATCATAATGCCGCCCTGTACCCGTCCTCAAGGACAAGGCGCAGCTGCGATGAATCCGTGACCCTCCACGTGAATGCCGGCGTTCCCATTGAGAAGATTGTCCTCGGAATGGCTTTCTACGGTCGTGACGACAACCACGCCTTTACGGCAGGTGACGGTGACAACTTTGTCTACTACAAGGACATCGTGGTGGGCAGCTATATTCAGCGCTGGGATGAGCAGTCGCTTGTCCCGTATCTCACCGACGCAGCCGGCAATATGGTCCTGAGCTATGACAATGACCAGTCCCTCAGCCTCAAGGCAAATTACGTGAAAGACAAGGGCCTGAAGGGCGCAATGTACTGGGCCATCCAGGGGGACGACGCCAATTGGACTCTTTCCAAAGCCATCGCAGGTCCGCTCCTTGGCTGGACTCCGGACGCATCACAGGCTTTCCTTGCCACCAACGCTTATATTGAAAAATATATGTCGGAAGTGGATTATGGCAGCAACCTGAGTTATGGCAAGGAAGGCAGTTCCAAGGTAAAAGGATATCCCGGCGGCGGCCCCAGCGTAAACGACGAAGAACTTCCTCCCACATATACAATCACCTGGAAGGCTTCCGGCTCAGGAGAGCAGAAACTCACCGTTTCAGAGGGAGAATGGAGCAGGGAATACACCCTCTCCTCCAGCGCCTCAAGCCAGGACATAACCAACCTTGTCCCTAATACCACCTACCAGTGGAGGGTCACCACAACGGACGGCGCCGTGGTAGCCAGCGGAAGTTTCCCCACAAGGGGACACTTGAGACAGGTATATTACGCTCCCAATGTGCGCAATGGCCGTGATCTTGGTGGCTACAAGGGTTATGGCGGCAAAAAAGTGGTCTACCACAAACTCTACCGCGGCGGAGCCATCCACGGCTCCCGCACCAGTTCCGCCGGTAAGGCTGAAATGCTTGCCGAGGGAATCAGGGCCGAGGTAGACCTCCGTGAGGCCGAAGACGTTCCGTCATCGTCTCCCCTAGGAAGTGACGTGGATTTCTACGCCCCGGGCTTTGACAGCGGCTACAATGAGATGGTGCGTGACAACCAGCCCAAGGTGAAAGAAACCTTTATGTGGGTTGTCCAGAAACTCCGTGAGGGGAAGCCCGTTTACTTCCACTGCGCGGCCGGACGTGACCGCACCGCCACGCTTGCCGTTCTCCTGGAAGGTGCCCTGGGCATAAGCGAGAGCGATATGGCAAAGGACTATGAACTCACATATTTCACTCCTACGGACTGGGGTATGTCAAAGGACGACAACGGCAATTATACGCTGTACAAGCACACCTACGACAACTACAGTTACGGTTCCATCCACTCAACCATCTTCAATGAAACGGACAGCGGAACCTACCAGGAGAGGATAGTGAAATACCTCCTCAAGATAGGAGTTCCGCAAAAAGACATAGACGACCTACGGTCCATAATGCTCAAGGACTAGACTATTTTTTCAGTGACGGCACTGCCGCTTCAAAGTCGTTGGTGGAGTTGTTGGTATGTTTACGCGTAGGCGTGCATTCCGCCCATCAGCATATTTACGCCGAAATAAGTGATTAACACACAAATAAATGCAAGAATTGCAAAAACATGGAAAAATACCGGGTTTCTGAAGCATTTGAGTGATGTGGAATGAAGCGCAAAAGAGTACACCAGGAGGGTAATGAGAGCCCAGGTTTCCTTAGGGTCCCAACTCCAGTAGCTTCCCCATGAAATATTGGCCCAGACGGCACCCAGGAACGTTCCAATGGTAATGAGGAACACGGCAGGATAAAGTACCAGCAGGCTTACGTCCCTCAGTTTCTCCTTGGCCTCTTTACCCGGAACAATCAGTCCCATGATGCCGTTGAGGGCTACCAGTCCCAACAGCGTATAGGATATCATCATGCTCAGGACGTGGATAGACAGCAGAGGGCTCTGCAGGACCGGCATCAGCCTGGTAATCTGCGGGTTGGCGCTTGCCATGGCGGCCTGCAACATGGTAAATCCTGCGAGGATGAACCCCAGCGGGAGTATGAGGGGGAATTTCTTTCTCAAAAGCAGCATGGCCGATGCCGACAGCCACGCCATGAGCATCATTACGTTGTAGCTTCCGGCAAAAGGTCCGTGTCCGGCAACATACCATCTGAGGCCGATAGTCAGCGTGAGGTATATCCACAGGGCTAGGGCTGCCCAGGCCGACAGATTGCCCAGGAGCCGAGGCAAGGGTTTTTTCCGGGAGAGATAAACCCCGGAAAGGACAAAGAGCAGAAGTCCCAGCGTTATGCTTCCCATAAATGGAACCATCGGCCTTGCCAGGCGGCACCAAAGCTGTTCCGCCTTTATTTTTCCTTGCGAAGGGAGCTGCGCCGTCTTTTCCTGATATTCCTTGATCTTGCCAACCAGGCGGATAACTTCCGGCCAGTCTTCAGACTCCACGGCTTCTGCCACCACGTCCATCATCTTTCGCACGAAAGTCCATTTATTCTCGTCTTCGAGGACGTTGAGTGGCAGCATTTCGTTTGAATTGTACCAACGCACAGTACCGTCATCCCCTGCCAGCGGATAGAGCTTCAAGGCGTCTCCTGCCGCTACGGAACGCTGCAGGAAGTCTTTTTCGGCCTCTTTAGGCGTGCCTTTTTCCTTAGCCTTCACCTTGAAAGGAACCACGCGCCACCAGTCGTAATAAAACAACCAGCCGGTAAGTACCTGATTTGCGTTGAAATCGTTCCACGATGCCTTTCCATAGGCCTTCAGGCAATAGTCCCGGCTCAGAGTGGAGAGAGGGCATATGCGGTCATTGTAGTATACGCACAGGTCTCCAAAGGCATCGGCAACATCCCTTGGAAGGACTTTTGGGGTGTCTCCCGGCATTTCAGAGGCCGATGCCTGCGAGCCTCCGCCAACCAGCAAGGCAAGAACGGCGAGTCCGGTTGCCGACAGTCTCTTCACAATCCGGCGGAACTCGGTATCCTTCACAAAGAAAAACAGTATTATGGAAAGAAGCAGAAGGCCATATCCCGTATACGTCATTCCTATTCCCCAAGGGTCATGGTTCACGGAGAGGATGCTTCCCTGCAGGTCCTCGTCAAAATCG
>JAFSPR010000113.1 GCA_017451395.1 Bacteroidales bacterium | reverse complement strand
TTCAGACGAACACGTGGCGCTGTGCGCCCTTAACAAAATCTTCGGTTACCATCCTACCCTTGCCGCCTCTCTCATTGAGAAGGCCGGCAGCGCCCTGGGGTGTTTCTCTGTCATTTCGAGCGAAGCCGAGAAATCTCCTCATCCGGAACTCCTTTCCCAGCTCACGCCATCGGCCCTGGAATGGGCCCGGAAGGAACTTACCCGCATTGATTCCCGGGGATTCCGCTTCCTCTCCATCATCGATGAAGATTACCCGCAGCCCCTCCGGGAGTGCGCCGGCCCGCCGCTGGGGCTTTACCTCAACGGCTGCTCATCACCCACGGAGATTTTCGGGCTCCGGCCTATGATAGCCTTTGTGGGAACGCGGGACATAAGCCCCTACGGGCGCCTTTGGTGCCAGAAACTGGTGAAGGCGCTCGCCGACGCCCCCATCCAGCCGGTAATCGTGAGCGGAATGGCCCTCGGGGCCGACGGAATAGCCCACCGGACCGCCCTGGAATGCGGTCTTGGGACTGTCGGCGTTATGGCTACGGGCATAGACAGCATCTATCCGGTTCAGCACGAGCGCCTGGCCGTGGATATCGTGCATCGGCCCGGATGCGGACTCATAACCGACTACCCCCTGGGAACGTCCCCGGTGGCGCTGAATTTCCTCCGGCGCAACAGGATCATCGCCGGACTGGTATCGGCCGTGGTCGTGGTGGAATCAAAGACCAGGGGCGGGTCCCTTATGACCGCGCGCTATGCCTGCGAGTACAACCGTGAGGTTTTCGCCCTGCCCGGAAGGATTGACGACGTCCGCTCTGCCGGCTGCAATTCTCTCATCCACACTCAGATGGCCCGCATCATCACATCCCCGGAAGAACTGGTGGGGGAACTGGGCCTGGGGCGTCCCTCCCGCGGGGCCGGCGGTTCCTGGGCAGCGGGGTCCGGGGCATCCCTTCGGGGAATCCTCACCCGAAAGTACGGGGAATTATCGGCCCAGGTGAGGATAGGGGAAGCCGTGAAAGAGAACCTCGGGATCACCGTGGAGGCCCTCTCGGCCCGGCTCATCCTCCCCTACCATGAAGTCCTCACCGCCGTCACCGTCATGGAGGCCGACGGCATCCTCACCACGGACCTCCTTGGCCGCTGCGCCCTTACCCCGAATTATGCTTAGTACTACCATCTTGGGCGTTTTGCCTCACTTGATAGTATTGCCAACCTGATCTATGCCACACCATTATCTCTATGCCTGCGCCGGACACGCCGCGGACCAGGTCCACCCCCAGCATACAAAGACAATAGCATATAGCCCCCGCCCTGTAGCGAAATCCGCCACAAGGCTAATTGCGAAAAAGGATACCTTTGCCAAAAATGAACCGCTATGAATAAACAGTTTCCTATTGTCTTATTGCTAATGGCAGGCATGCTGGCCTGGACAGAACTTCCAGCCCAGGTACCCCCCGCCAGTGATCCCGTGGTTGTGGCAACATACTGCTACCACTGCGGCTGGATAGACCTGGAAAAAGGAGAAAACCACCGTTCAGACTGTCCGTACGTGAACGGCAGCGGAAGCGGCAGCTCCAGCCGCGGATCAGGCTCCAAATCCAGTTCCTCCTACATTGATCCGGTCATATCCCAGGCCATTACCTCTATGGGCTACGCGGCAGGAGAAGCCCTGGGCGCCGCCTTCGACCGTAGCGTGGAGAACTTCTACGCCAGTTCTATGGTCAACTATAGCGGCCTTCGTCCCGGAGACACCAACGGCACTTACGTGACCGGCCGTAACGGGAAACACGGATCCGTAGGCGTATTTGACAATGATCATAATACCAGATGGTGGAAAGTACCGCCCGTGTACAAGGACCTTAAGATCTTTGATATGAGCGCCATCATCGCCTTGAAGAAAAACGGAAGCGTAGGCGTTCTGGACGCATCCGGCAAACGCGCAAAAAAGATTGTTCCCTTTGAATACGACGACTTCCAGGTACTGGGCCAGCGCAACGGAAAAGGCCTGGTATACGCCCTTGGAGTGAAAGACGGGGAAAAGATGCGCTGGAGCATCTGGAACGGCAATTCACGGCTCATCGTAGATGAATTCGACAACATCCGCCTGACGGAAGAAGGCATTGTGGCCGAGTCCGGAGACCGTTATATGGTATATGACATTGAAGGCCAGCTCAGGACAATCTTAGTGAACAGGAAATGAAAAACACAGTATTAACACTCCTTCTTCTGGCATTGGCGCTACCCGTGTCAAACGCCCAGACAGTTATCAAATACCGCCGCCCTATGAGGGCCCTTGGCATAGAAGGCGGCGTGGGAATGAGCGTAGTAAGTAATGAAAACAGGGTTCTGGGAGGCCTGCAGCAGCAGCCCGTAAAGATGTATCCTGTGGGAGGCATCACCTTCGAGGGCCCCATGAACTATTCTCTGGACATAGTCCTCAAACTGCGCTATTCCAACAAAAGCTTTGTCTGCGCCCCGGAAGGGGATTCACTTCCCTCACACAACATCCACGCCGTGATGATGGATGTGGGGGCAAACTGGTACCCCTTCCACAACATCTTCTACATGGGTGCATACTTCACCTTTGGCGGCAATGTCCTGGCTCACAGAATTGATGCCGACGGCACCTGGACCAAACTGAAATCCAGCGACCTTGACGCCCTGGGCCTCTTCCTCAGCTATGGCCTTGAAGCCGGGTTCAGTTTAGGTTACTGGCCCATAGGAGACCGCATCACCATCTTTGCACGATGGGAACAGGACTGGTCGGGATCTCCGTTCACAAAACACAGCGAATCCATCTACCGCAATGAACTTGTATATAACAAGAAGATGAGGTTGGGTTCAGTCACAGCGGGTGTAAGAATCCCAATCATTCTGATCAGGGACTAAAGTTTTTTGCTATCTTTGTGTCCATGCTTGTGGACACCCATACCCACTTCTACGACGACTGGCTGCTGCCCGATGCAGAGGCCGCCATCCAGCGTGCTCTGGACGCAGGGGTGGGGAAAATGATTCAGGCCGATGTAGACTCCACGGAACGTCCCCGCATGTGGGAAATCGGCCTAAGGCACCCCGGAGTGCTGTTCCAGATGGCAGGGTTCTACCCCGGCTCCGTCAGGGCCGACAACTGGCGCGATGAGCTGGACCAGGTCCACGGCATTTTTGGACGAGGTACAATTTCAGGTGGTGGACCAGGTCCAAGCAGTGTGCCCCAGAATACCGTAGAAGGCACAGTCGGTGGACCAGGTCCACGGGGTAAAATGGCACCTAGTCCAGATTATGGCTGGACCAAGTCCACTGATGCCCTGGACCAGGTCCAAGGGATAGCCGCAGGAGATGCCCGGTCGTGGCCGGGTATGACGGGCGTGACGGGTATTGTTGCCATCGGAGAAATCGGCCTGGATTACCATGAGGGAAGGGAGTATGAGAAGGAGCAGAAGGAGGTTCTGATGCTCCAGCTGGAACTGGCCGCAAAGCTGAATCTTCCGGTGAATATCCACTTAAGGGATGCCTGGGAGGACTTCCTGGCCATTTTGAAAGATACAAAGCACCTTAATTTAAGGGGTAACCTCCACTGCTTCAGCGGTAGTTATGAGGTGTATCAGGAGGCCAACCGCTACGGAGACTGGTCAGTGGGAATAGGCGGGGTGGTCACTTTCAAGAACTCAAAGTTAGCTCAAACGCTGGAAAGAATCCCTCTTCACCACATCCTCCTGGAGACGGACGCCCCCTACCTTGCGCCGGTCCCGCACCGCGGGGAGCGCAACGAGAGTTCCTTCCTTCCGCTTATCGCCCAAAAGGTCGCGGAGGTCAAGGGCCTCACGGTGGAGGAATGCGAAAGGATAACAACGGAAAACGCAGAAAGACTGTTTTACATATGAAATCGGCAGTATTAGTCATTTACACGGGCGGCACCATCGGCATGAAGGAAGACCCCGCCGACGGCACCCTGAAGCCCTTCGACTTCTCACAGATAAAGGAGGAAGTCCCGGAACTCAACAAATTCAAGGTGCACATAGACTCCTACACCTTCAGCCCGCTTATCGACTCCTCGGACGTGGAGCCCGCGCTCTGGGTGAACCTGGCCGAACTCATCCATGAAAGGTACGACGACTACGACGGCTTCGTGGTGCTCCACGGCACGGACACTATGGCCTACAGCGCATCGGCCCTGAGTTTTATGCTGGAGGGACTCTCAAAGCCGGTGGTCTTCACCGGAAGCCAGCTTCCAATTGGCGTTCCCCGCACGGACGGCAAGGAAAACCTCATCGGCGCGGTGGAGATAGCTTCGGCAAAAAAGGCCGATGGCAGCGCTCAGGTGCCGGAGGTGGCCATTTTCTTCGACTCCAGGCTCCTTAGGGGCAACCGTTCCACCAAGTACAGTGCCGAAGCCTTCAATGCCTTCGCCTCCCCCAACCTGCCGCCGCTTGCGCAGGCCGGAATAAGCATAAAATACAACACCGACATTATAAGGAAACCTTCGGCCTCCCCCCTGAAGGTCCAGACGCATCTGGACTGCCGGGTGTCCATCCTGAAGATTCACCCCGGTATTACGCCCGCGGTTGCCCGCCACTCCCTTTGCGCCCCGGAAATCCGCGCATGCATCCTGGAAACCTACGGCTCCGGCAACGCAATTTCCAAAGACTGGTTCCTGGACATAATAAGGGAGGCCGACCACCTTGGCAAGATCCTACTCAACGTAACTCAGTGTAAATCAGGCACCGTGAACATGGACCTCTATGCTACGGGAGCTACTCTGAAGAGGGCTGGCGTGATTTCCGGACAAGACATTACCACCGAAGCCGCCCTTGGGAAACTGTTCTCCCTGATGGGCCGCTCCGACAACAACGAGTGGGTGAAGAAGATGCTTGAAAATGACATTTGCGGAGAAATAACGGCATAAATCTTTGGCATTTTCAAGAAAAATGACTAAATTGCCGGGCAAAATTGGAAATAACTACAAACTAATTCAATTTATAACTAACAACTCAAAAACTATTATGAAAAAGTTTTTCATGTTTTTGGCAGTAGCAGGTCTCGTGACCTTCACTGCAAACATCGCCTCCGCACAGGATGAGGGCGCAGCCGCCCCCGCTGCCCAGGAGCAGGTAGAAGAAGCCGAAGAGGTTGTGGACCTTTTCGCCGGTTCCGGTGAGGAAGTTCCCCTCCACCAGGCTCTCAAGACCAAGTTCATCGAGGGTGGTGCAGGCTTCATGTCCCTTATCATCATCTGCCTTATCCTTGGTATGGCCCTGGCTATC
>JAFSPR010000112.1 GCA_017451395.1 Bacteroidales bacterium | reverse complement strand
GAGGTTGAGGGAAGGCGCAACCTGGCCCCTTCCTGCGCCACCCAGGTGATGGAAGGAATGGTGGTACGTACAAATTCCGCACGCGTAGTGCGTGCCAGAAAGACTGTGGCGGAACTGATTCTCTCCGACCACCCCAACGACTGCCTTACCTGCCCCAAGTGCAGTGACTGCGAACTCCAGAAACTGGTTACCCGCTTCAATATCCGCCGGATGACCTACAAGGGAGAGCAGAGCGTGAGGAAGAAGGAGGAGACCCCGGCCATCACCCGCAATATGGACAAGTGCATCCTGTGCCGCCGCTGCGAGACAGTGTGTAACCAGGTCCAGACGGTGGGCGTCCTGGGAGCCGTCCGCCGTGGTTTTGAAACCACCATCGCCCCCACCTTCGACCGTATGTTCAAGGATACTGACTGCACTTACTGCGGCCAGTGCGTGGCTGTGTGCCCCACCGGCGCCCTCACGGAACGTGACAATACGGATAGGCTCCTTGACGACCTCTGCAATCCTGACAAGATTGTGATTGCCCAGCCCGCTCCCGCTGTGAGAGTGGCCCTTGGCGAGGAATTCGGCCTGGAGCCCGGAACAATAGTTACCGGCAAACTGGCAACGTCCCTCAGGTATCTTGGCTTTGACTACGTGTTTGACACTGACTTTGCCGCAGACCTTACCATTATGGAAGAGGGCGCTGAAATCCTCCACAGGCTCAAGGCCTTCCTTGGAGGGGACAAGAGCGTGAAACTCCCCATTATGACTTCCTGCTGCCCGGCCTGGGTGAACTTCTATGAGCACAACTATCCGGATCTTCTGGAGTATCCTTCATCGGCCAAATCCCCGGCCCAGATGTTTGGCGCAATAGCAAAGAATTACTGGGCCCAGAAGATGGGAATTCCCCGCGAGAAACTGGTTGTGGTCTCCATTATGCCCTGCCTTGCAAAGAAGTACGAGTGCGAGCGTGAGGAATTCTCAGTTAACGGCAATCCGGATGTGGACTATTCCATCTCCACCCGTGAACTTGCGCGCCTCATAAAGCGTTCCAATATTGACTTCAAGAGCCTTCCGGATACGGACTTCGACACTCCTATGGGAGAATCCTCAGGCGCCGGCGCCATCTTCGGCGCAACCGGCGGCGTGATGGAGGCTGCCCTCCGTACCGTGTATGAGGTTTATACCGGAAAGACCCTGCCCCGTCTGGAATTCCAGGACGTCCGCGGCCTTGACGGCATCAAGGAGGCAACAATAGACCTTAACGGCTTTGCCCTGAAGGTGTGCGTTGCCCATACCCTTGGAAACGCCCGCTACCTTATGGATAAACTCCGTGCAGGTGAACTCAATTACCACGTTGTGGAGATTATGGCCTGTCCCGGCGGCTGCATCGGCGGCGCAGGACAGCCCTACCACCACGGCAACGTTGAGGTTATCAAGGCCCGTGCCCGCGCCATATACCGTGAGGATGAGGGTAAACCCATCCGTAAGAGTCACGAGAATCCGGATATCCAGCAGCTTTACAAGGTTTACCTTGGAGAGCCCCTTGGAGAACTGTCGGAGAAACTCCTCCATACCCGTTATTTTGACAAAAGCATCAAGTAGTTATGAAAGTATCGTGTGAAGCGCTCCGTCAGGTGGAGGCCATCTGCCGGAAATTCAATAATGATCCCGGTGAACTCATCAGCATCCTTCACGAGTGCCAGAACACCCTTGGATACCTCCCTGAGGAAGTCCAGAGGGTGATTGCCCGCGAACTTGGCATCCCCGCATCAAAGGTGTACGGGGTGGTGACGTTCTATTCTTTCTTCTCTATGGTGCCCAAGGGAAAGTATCCCGTTTCCGTATGCCTTGGAACGGCCTGCTATGTGAGAGGCTCGGACAAGGTGCTGGAGGAATTCAAGAGGGTGCTTGGAATTGAGGTTGGGGAGACCACCCCGGACGGAAAGTTCTCTCTGGACTGCCTCCGCTGCGTTGGCGCCTGCGGTCTTGCCCCGGTGGCAACAATAGGCGAGAAAGTCTACGGAAGGCTCAACCCCTCCGACATAAAGAAGATCATTGCGGAATTTGACGCCTAAGGCAAGGAAATCCTTCCCAGGATACCCTGCAAGGCCGCAATGGCTATACCGTAGTTAGTGATTGGCACTCCCTTGCGGAGTGCCTTTTTTATGCGGGACTGTACCAGTTGGCGGCCGGCAACGCATGCCCCGCAGTGGATTATGAGGGAATAGCCCTCCAGATTCTCAGGGAAGTCATTTCCGGCGGCAATCTGAACCTCCACATTGGCCCTTTTCCTTAGGAGCGCGGGGGTTTTTACCCTGCCTATATCCTCGGAGTCCGGGACGTGGGTGCAGGCCTCGGCTATGAGGACCCTGTCCCCGTCTTTGAGGCTTTCAATGGCCCTGGCACCTTCCACATAGGTTTTTATGTCTCCTTTTGCGCCGGCAAGAAGAACTGAAAAAGAGGTGAGGGGAGTACCGGCAGGAATTGCCGAATTGACGGCTGCAAACACCTGGGAGTCAGTAATCACAAGGTCAGGGGCCATTTTGATGGCTTCAGGAAGGCTTTCAGGCGTGCAGCACACGGGGATGCATCCGCGGTCCAGAAGTTCCCTGAGGACCTGCACCTGCGGGAGGATTATCCTGCCTTTTGGTGCCTCTGAGTCCTGGGGCATCACAAGCAGCACCTTGTCTGAGGCTTTT
The DNA here is from genome assembly GCA_017451395.1 of Bacteroidales bacterium. GTDB lineage: Bacteria > Bacteroidota > Bacteroidia > Bacteroidales > UBA932 > Cryptobacteroides. Next base: position 33,977 of record JAFSPR010000112.1, on the reverse strand, counting down.
ACAAGATTTCCGGTGAGAAATTTCTCCTCCTCCTTTGGAAGGTCCTTTCTGATACGCTCTATAAGGGATTCTATGGATTCTCCAGGGGTGTAGTTGACTACCGGGATATCGGCATCAATCTTAGGGAAAGGCGGAAGAACTATGGCTATATCGGCCTCATCAAGGACGGAGAGTGTGCGGCGCATGCGTTCAGGGCCAAGGGCAGTGTTGTCCTCCAGACCAGGGGTGTCTATTATGATGCAAGCGCCAAGCCCCGGCAGTTCCACGGCTTTTCTTATGGGGTCAGTGGTGGTGCCGGCCACGGGGCTCACAAGGGAGACTTCCTGCCCGCAAAGAGCATTGACAAGCGTTGATTTTCCGCTGTTTACAGGGCCTATTACCGCTATGTGAATGCGTTCCATACCTTAGAATCTAAAATCCCGGGCGCCTTCCTCAATCTCCCTGAGGTGGCGGACGGTTATCTCTCGGGTGCGCTCAAGGGGAATATCGGCCAAAGATTTCTCTATGAGGGCTTCGCCGGCGGCGCGGGTCTGAGGGGAAGCGTAGTCCATAAGGTACTCCTTAAGCGTCATAAGGGCGTTTGGCGTGCAGCAAAGGCCGATTTTCCCGCTCTTGCAGAGGCTCATGAAGCGGTCTCCGGTGCGGCCTTCGCGGTAGCAGGCGGTGCAGAAGGAGGGGATGTGGTCGTTCTCCAGTAGCCAGCGGACTACGCTGTCCAGCGGGCGGGTATCGGCAATGTCAAACTGCGCTGTTTCGTCGTGACGCTCCACGGTGGTGTAACCGCCGACGCTTGTTCTGGAGCCGCCGCTTATCTGGGAGATGCCGCAGTGGAGGAGTTGCTCCCTCATACGGGCGCTCTCACGGGTTGAGATTATCATTCCGGTGTAGGGGACCGCAACGCGGAGAACCGCCACCAGTTTCCGGAAGATGTTGTCCGGAAGCGCATCCTTGAAATCTTCCACGGAGATATCCTCGGCGGGGCAGATGCGGGGAACGCTTATGGTATGCGGCCCAACGCCAAAACGCGCTTCAAGGTGCTCTGCGTGCATAAGGAGCCCCACCAGTTCATAGCGGTAGCCGGAAAGGCCGAATAGAACCCCTATCCCTACGTCGTCGCAGCCGCCTTCCTGGGCGCGGTCCATAGCCTCCGTATGCCACTCGTAATTGCTCTTGGGGCCCGTGGGATGCAGTTTCAGGTACTGCTCCCTGTTGTAGGTTTCCTGGAAGAGGATGTATGTGCCTATTCCCGCAGCCTTCAGTTTACGGTAACTCTCAACGTCCGTTGCTGCTATGTTCACGTTCACGCGGCGGATGGAATTCCCGCCCTCGTTAACGGAATAAATGGTCTTTATGGACTCCAGGATATACTCCAGGGGGTTGTTCACTGGGTCTTCCCCCGCTTCCACGGCAAGGCGCTTGTGGCCCGTGCGGATAAGCGCCTTGACCTCCGCCTCAATCTCCTCCTGGGAGAGTTTCCGGCGGGGGATTGTCCTGTTCTTATAGTGGTAAGGGCAGTATACGCAGCCGTTTACGCAGTAGTTTGAAAGGTACAGCGGGGCAAAGAGCACAATGCGGTTGCCGTAAAAACGCTGCTTGATACTTGCCGCAAGGGCATAGATCTTCTCCTCAAGCGCGGGGTCATCGCAGTCCATGAGGATTGCGGCCTCACGGTGGGTAAGGCCCTTCAGAAGGGCCGCCTTCTCTAGGATTTGGGCCACCCTTTCCGGGTTACGGCTTTCACGCGAAGCCTCCTGGAGGCTTTCCATGATCTCCTCATGGTCTATGAATTCCTGTGCGTATGGTGATGAAGGATTATACATCTGTCTTTCCTTTATAAAGGTCATATTTTTTGCGCTCCTTTAGGGGCGTATACACATTCATTATTACATTTGCTCCCGCCTGGATTCCGGCCTGCTTTCCGCCGGGAAGAAGCGTTGCCAGGGCCGTTGTGGCGGGGATATTTGCTTCCGGGAACATAAGCCGCATAATTGCAAGGAGCCGGAGGGTTGTCTCCGCGTTTCCTGCCGGGCAGTTCTCAAACGGCGTCCCGGACTGAGGGATAAAGGGGCCGATCCCTATCATATCCGGGCCAATCTCCTGCATAAGCCGAAGATCAAGAATGAGATCCTCAGTGGTTTGCCCGGGGCTTCCAACCATCATTCCCATCCCGGTCTCAAATCCAAGGCGCTTTAGTTCACGGATGCAGGAAAGGCGGCTTGAAAACCGCATTCCGGCGGGGTGAAGGCTGGCGTAATGCTCCGGATTTGCGGTCTCGTGCCGGAGGAGATACCTGTTTGCTCCGGCTTCCTTGAAGGCTGCATAAAGGTCAAAGGGCAGTTCTCCAAGGGACAGGGTTATGGCGGCCGATGGATACCTCCGTCTCATCTCCTTCACAGTGGGGAGGAGGCTTTCTGCCGCGGCGGGGTTTTCCCCGCCCTGGAGCACGAATGTGGGGACGCCGTCCCGCCAGGCGGCATCACAGCACTCAAGGATCTGCTCCGGCGTAAGGGAATAGCGGGGAACACCAGCCCTGGAGCGCCTGATGCCGCAGTACAGGCAGTCGTTCCGGCAAATGTTGCTCCATTCTATGAGCGCGCGGACAAGAACTTCCGGGCCCTTTACCTTGAGACACACTTCCCGTGCGGTGTCCTTGAGCTCCTGCGCCAGGGCGGCATCAGTGCTCTCCAGAAGTTCCTGGAGTGCGCTGTCCGGCAGATTACGGGTATTTTTCAGCGTCTCTATCATATTATCCCGAAATTTACGCATTTTCCGTAACTTGTCAAAGGTTGGAACGGTATTTATTCGTATCTTTGAGGTATGAAACTTAGACTTTCCAGTATACTTCTTACAATATTTGTAGTATTATCGGCCATTTCCTGCCTTCCAGGAAGAAACAGGGGAGCAGCCCCCCAAGACACTGTAGAGGAACTCAAGGATACCGTTTACCCCCTTGGCTTCTGCACAGACTCCTTCACGGTTGTTTCCGGCACCATTAAAAGCGGAGACAATTTCACGGCGTGGCTCACCAGGCTTGGGGCTTCGGCTCAGGAGGCTCACGCCCTGGCGGCGGCATCAGATACAGTCTTTGACGTAAGGAAACTCCGCGCCGGCTATGCCTACAAGGCCTATTACAAGGATTCCACGGCTCTCCGGTACGTTGTGTATCAGAACAGCCAGGTGAGGGAAACCATCTTCAGCCTCCGTGACAGCATCCCCGTGTGGGTTTATGAAAGGCCGGTGGAGATTGTCACCAAAACGGCCGATGTAACCATCAACTCCTCCCTATGGAACGATATGATTGCGGCGGGAGCCACTCCCGACCTTATTGTGAGCATTGCCGATATCTATGCCTGGACGGTTGATTTCTTTGGCCTTCAGAAGGGTGACCGTTTCCGTATCCTTTACAGCGAGAGGATGTGCGAAGGCGAATCTATCGGCATAGAAAAAGTGAGTTACGCGGAATTCCACAGGGGAGAGACCTGCCTTCCGGCCGTGTATTTTGACCAGGGAGACGGCGGCAATACGTACTGGAATGAGAAGGGGGAGAGTATGCGTAAGGCCTTCCTGAAGGCTCCTCTGAAGTTTACGCGCATATCTTCCGGCTATTCCCTCCACAGGCTCCATCCCGTCCACGGAACGGTGAGGGCTCATACCGGGGTGGATTACGCCGCGCCCACAGGTACGCCGGTGAGGAGCATCGGAGACGGCACGGTCCTCAGCGCCGGCTGGGGAAAGGGCGGAGCCGGAAATATGGTGAAAATCCGCCACAATTCCATCTATACAACCGCCTATCTCCATCTCTCCAAAATGGCCGTAAAAGCCGGCCAGAGAGTATCCCAGGGCCAGGTCATTGGGTATGTTGGAATGACCGGAACCGCCACCGGCCCGCACCTTGACTTCCGCGTGTGGAGAAACGGCTCTCCCATCAATCCGCTCAAACTGGAGTCCCCGCCCTCTGAGCCCATCAGGGAGGAAAACCTTCCCGCCCTTGATTCAGTTCTTGTAAGGATGAGGGCGGCGCTGGAAGAACCTAAATCAGAATCTTGATCCTGAAGCCGCGGGCGGTGGGTTCCTCCACTATGGCCTGGGCTTTCTTGCGGATGCCGTCCAGGGCGGCGGAATCCTTGACGGGTGAAGCCGATACCCCTTCTATCATAAAGTCAAGGGCGGTTTCTCCGGAGAGTTCAGCAAAGGTGATGCGGAAGGTAAGCGGCCTGATTCCGCCAAGGTGCTCAAAGAGCATCTCGCTGATGATGGAGTATGCATTCTCCGCCTTTCCGGAGAGGTTGTACTTGAGGAAGAACTGATTGAGCCCGGTGCGGATCTGGAGGTAGTCAAAGTCCTCGGAATCTATCTCGTAGACCAGTTTCTGGATGCGGTTCACAAAGGCCTTGGTGGCGCTGTGAACGGGGTGTTCGAAGATCTGCTCCGGAGCGCCGTCCTCGTAGATTATGCCCTCGTTCATAAAGAAGATGCGGGTGCTCACGTCGCGGGCAAAACGCATCTCGTGTGTCACTATGAGCATAGTCATCCCGTCCTTCGCCAGTTGGCGCATAACGCTGAGGACCTCTCCCACCATGGTGGGATCAAGGGCCGATGTAGGCTCGTCGAAGAGGATCACGTCCGGGTGCATGGCAAGGGCGCGGGCAATGGCAACACGCTGCTTCTGGCCGCCGGAGAGGGAATCGGGGAAGACATCGGCCTTCTGGGCCAGTCCCACCTTCCTAAGGAGTTCCATAGCCTCTTCACGGGCGTTTTCCTCAGATATCTTCAGCAGGCGTACGGGGGCGTAGGTGATGTTCTCCAGCACCGTCATATGGTCAAAGAGGTTGAAACTCTGGAAGACCATACCCATTTTCTTGCGCATCTTGTCCAGCCTGTACCCCTTTGCCATAATGTTCTCGCCGTCCACCCATATTTCTCCGGATGTAGGCGGCTCAAGCATATTGATGGCCCTCAGGAGCGTACTTTTTCCCGTCCCGGAAGGGCCTATGATGCTTATGACCTCTCCCTTCTCAATGTCGCAGTTTACATCCTTCAGAACGGTGATGGAGGAGCCGTCGGGATTTTTGAAGGTCTTGCTTAAATGCTTTATGCTTATCATATTACTTCTTCTTGAGGAAAAGGTTCAACACAACCCGGATGAGCCAGGCAAGGACAAAGTAGAGGACAGTCACAACCAGCAGCGGAATAAGGGCGTCGAAGGTGCGGCTGCGGATAAGGTCGCTGGCGCGGGTGAGGTCCTGGATGGCGATGTAGCCTACTATTGAGGTGCTCTTGAGAAGAGCCACGCACTCTCCGGCAAAAAGCGGAAGTCCCTTCTTCACGGCCTGGGGCAGGACTATTCCGGTGAAGGTCCTTAGCGGCGTGAATCCAAGGCTGAGGCCGGCTTCCGTCTGCCCCTTGGGAACAGATGAGATGGACGTGTCAAAGATGCTTCCGGCCGACCACGCAAAACACATCGCGAAGGTGATTATGGCCACCACGGAGCCGTTAAGGCCGGCATTTGCAAGGATGATGTAGAACATTATGAGAAGGAGAACCAGCGTAGGGATGCCCTGGATGAAGGCTCCATAGATGCCGGCTGTCTTCCGCACCCATTTCCTCCGGCTGCGGAGCATAGCGCACACTCCGGCTCCAAGGAGGGTTCCAAGAAGGATTGAAAAGAAGGTTATCCTGAGGGTTTCAAGGAGGCCGTCCACAATGAGTTTCCACCTTCCTTCAGTGACAAGATTCATCTTCAGGCGCTCTCCAAAGCCCGTGCTTAAGGATTTCCCGCCGTCGAAAATGAAGTATCCGGGGTGGCACTCATAATACGGGATGGTGAAGTCTACGGATTTCTTCCTCTCTTCCGTCACATAGAGGCAGGCGCTCACTACGTCGCACTGGCCGGTAGAGAGGGCTATTACGGCCGATCCAAGTTCCTGGAACTGCATCTGGAACTCACGGCCGCCGAGTACGGCAAAGCGCCTCAGGATATCGGCATCCATACCCATCCACTGCCCGCCTTCACCCACAAAACTGACCGGGGCCAGATTAACGGCGGTGACACACCTGAGAGGCTTTCCCGTGCGGGTAACTTCGGCCTGGGCTGGCATCTCCGGTGCCGGAGTGCCATTGGTCCAGTGGGAGATGATGGCATCGATAGTGCCGTCGGCCTTGCCCGCGGAGATGAAACTGTTCAGTTCCTCCTGCAGGGCGATGTCTCCTTTCCTTACGGCGAAGGCTACGTCAAAGGACTCTTCCCCGCGGAAAGCCATCTTCATCTGAAGCCTGTCCATATCCTCCGGGGTAAGGGCCACTTCGTCGCTCACGAATACATCGGCCATACCCTGCCTTACGGCCTGGATACCGTCCGCTTCAAAACTTACGCGGAAAATGTCGATGTCATCATAGGCGGAGTACTTTTCGTCGTAGTAGTTTCCGGCCGATGTTGTGATGGTAAGGCCGTGGAGGTCTTCCTCCGTCTTCAGGTCCAGCGTTTCCCTGCCGCCGTTGGCGCAGCCGGGCAGGGCAGAGATGACAGCCAGCGCTGCAATCAGATTATATATTGTTCTTTTCATAGGCATTGCTATGCAAATATAGCAATTTTGACGGTATTATGCATTTAGGGGTCCAAATCTCCTACAGCCTAACCGCAAAAACTCCCCTTTTTTGCGGTTGGGGGTACACGTGTTCAACAGCCTAACCGCGGATCAAGGGCAAAACTATGTATTTTGGCTATCACCTCGGGTGAGGACATTGCCGCCAATCCATCCAGAACGCCCAGAACCGGTTTATTTTGTACTGGCGGCAAGGATTTCCGCTCAAAACGCTATTTCCTGCGCCGCGAATCCATAAAATGTTCATTGTGCGCGTTTTGGATGGATTGGCGGCAAAAAAAACTGAGGGGTAGGTTTCCTGTATTAAAAGCAAAAAAGCGTCAGGCCATTGGCTTGACGCTTTTAAGCGGTGCGGACGAGGCTCGAACTCGCGACCCCCGGCGTGACAGGCCGGTATTCTAAACCGACTGAACTACCGCACCAAATTTTCAGTGAACTTCCCTTTCGGGATTGCAAAGGTAACACCTTTTTTTGAATCTGCAAACAATTAATTAAAATTTTTTGCAAATATTTTCCGGGTGTTAACTCTGGTGGGCGTTGTAACCGCGGTCGGCGGGTTCGATTTTGATCACGTTGTCGGCGTGGCTGAGGACGCGCTCACGGTGAGAAACAAAGATGACGGTCTTTCGGCCCTTGTACTTTGATTCAAGGCGCTCAATAAGGCGGGCTTCGGTTTCGGAGTCCAGGGCCGATGTGGACTCGTCCAGAAGGAGGATGCCGCCGGGCCTTAAAAGCGCGCGTGCAATGGCTATCCTCTGGCACTGGCCCTCGCTAAAGCCGCTCCCGTCTTCCCCGCAAGGTGTGTCAAGGCCTTCCGGAAGATCCAGGACAAAATGGGCCTGGGCATCTTCAAGTGCTGTTTTCATCTCTTCCTCCGTGGCATCCGGGGCCGCCAGAAGAAGGTTTGAGCGTATGGTGCCGCTAAGGAGGGAATTTCCCTGCGGAATGTACTGGAAATTACCCCTCAGGGCTGCCGATGCGGGATGGCCGTCAATCATAACGGAGCCTGAAGAAGGCCTCAGGAGCCCAAGGATAAGCCTAATGAGGGTACTCTTGCCTATTCCCGTGGGGCCTGCTATCACGGACAGTTTTCCGGCAGGGAAACTGCAGGAGAAATCCGAGAGCACTGGCTCCGGAGTGCCCGGATAAGTGTAGGAGACGCCGGAGACCTCAATTGAGGGGGCATCAGCCAACACAATTGGCTCAGAGGCCGGTTCCTGCTCCAACTCCATCAGTTCCATAACGCGGTCTACGGAAGTGATGGCCTGGATGATGGCGGGGACCTGGCGCCCGAGTTCCGCCACGGGCCGCTGCACCTGACCCACAAGTTGCATAAAGGCAGTCATCATACCATATGAGATGGTGCCGTGCATTATGCCCACAACACCCCAGAGGAGCGTTGCGGCGTGGCCTGCCTGGAACCCGAAGAACATAAGTCCCCGGGCTACCGCGTTGTAGTTGAGACGTTTGCGGGTGATGTCCTCTACGTCTCCCTGCAGCCATCCCATCTTGTCCACAACCCTCTCCACGCTTGTGAGGGTGAGCATAAGCACCCTGTTCTGGAGGCTCTCCTGCATAAGTTGCTGGATTTCGCTCTCACGTTTTCTGATGGCGGCCATCAGTTCCCTCAGTTTCCTGAAGAAGAGTTTTGAGCCGAACACCATAGCGAAGGTGAGGATGAGGATCACCCACAGCAGGTTTGGCGCCAGATACATAAGGTATGCGGACGCCGCCAGAAGTTGGACAAGGGTGAGTATGATGGAGGGAATCCGCGCAACTACAAGTTCCGAAACCACCCTTGTATCCTCTTCCAGGCGGTTTACGGCATCTCCGGAGAGGAAACGCTCCCGGCCGTCCCAGCGGCTTTTCATCACGGTCTCAAAGATGCTCCGGCGCATAATGTTCTGGGACTTCACCTGGGTGTAACTCTCCCACCAGTTGCTGAAAAGGATGGTGAGAAGTTGAATTGCAAGGATTGAGAGGAATATGCCTATACCTGTCCTGAGAGGCATTGCGGAGTCTCCGGTGGCTATGTCCACCAGCCTCTTGCTGGAAGCCACGAAGGCAAGGGAAGCGGCTATTCTCACCACTCCCACCGCCACGGTTACAGCAACACGCCACCACACGGGGCGCGCCATACCTATCAGGGTGCGCAGGACCTTCATTACGCCTCTACAACTCCTTCTTCAACCCATTTGCCGGCAAGGGCGGCGGCGTCCTGATACGCGCGCTCCTTATCAACCTCATAACGGTCCATAAGGGCTGCGGTCATATCTTCAACGGTGAATTCCTTACCCTGGAACTGTTCCCAGAGGTATGCTGCCGATGCATTGAGGGAGAGCATTTTGTTGAAGTTCACCTGTGCCAGGCCTTCTCCAACCACTACGTACTCTCCGCAGATTTTCCTAAGAATGAATCCTTCCTTGATTTTCATATTATCCTTCTATAAATAGCCAAAATATATCTTCTAAAAGGCTTCAGGGCCCTCCAAATGCGTCCTTTGCCGGGTTTTACGGAGCGCTTCCCGCGGCCAATCTCAATTGCCGTTCCCATAACATCGGCCAGGGTGCATTCCTCCGTGCCCGCAAGATTTCCGTCTCCCATAAGGGTGACTTTGTCCCCGTCAAGGGCTATCACGCGGTGAAGGACATACCTTCCCGGGAGTCTCACAAGCACTATGTCTCCAACTTCAACTGTGTCCTTCTTTTCAAGCACCACGCTGTCACGGCCGCCGCGGATAAAGGGGAGCATACTGCTTCCAAGCGGGGTGAACCGTACGGTGCGGCCTTCATTGAGAAGCGCCCCTGCCTCCTCCAGGATAAGGGTATTTGGAACTATCTTCTTATCCATTCACCACGGTATTGTAGCAAAGATGGGCGGCTTCTTCATCCGGCAGGCACTCAAGGTGGTAGCAGGGAACCGCGCCCGTCATTGCCTCAAGGGTGTTGTGCCAGTGATCGGCCAGTTCCGAGAAGGGCCTGAATGATGAGGCCGATGCCATCAGGGACGCATAGGCCCTCACTCCGGTGAGACGCTCGATCTTGTTATATGGGGCCTGGCTGAGGCGTACAACCGCGCCGGCAGGGGCGCTGAGAGCCTTGTAGCAGGGCGTTTTTCCGCTCCAGGGGGATCCGAATACGCGGACCTCCCCATCCGGCATAAGCCTAAGAACGGGGTTGTCGTCGTTGAGAAGCCAGGTTCCGGGGATATGTTTAAGCCAAAGGCCGCTGTGGGTGCTTTTTCCGGTGCCGCTCTTCCCTAGGAAGAGGAAGCCCTTGCCGCCGTTCACCACCACGGAAGAGTGCATTTCCAGCGCTCCCATTTTGGCCGATGCAAAGGTGAAAAGAAGCATAAGGGCGTTGTTGAACGCAAAGGCATCGTCCTTTCCGGGAAGTATGAGACGGGCCTTCCCGAAATCCGGGCTCATAGTGAGTTCCATAGCCTCGGGACGCCCCGGAAGGGGGCTGGTGCGGGAAGCGATGGAGCCGTCGGCATTCCTGTAAAGGCTTATCTCCGGGAAAAGCGGGCCGTCGTCTGTCCTGTAAAGAAGGCTTCCTGAAGGAACCGGCAGGGGACCGTGGACAAGGTCCAGGGAGAAAAGAGGTTCCTCTTCCGGTCTAAGGCCGGAGACGAAGGGTTTCATATTAATGAGGCTGTCCGGGAGGAAAGTTTCTCCGCCGCCGCTCACCCTGAAGGGGAGATCCGCCACTCTGTATATCCTTGAGTTATCCATAATCATCCACAAAACTAACAATAATACCTCAAAACACAAAGAATAATTTAGTATCTTTGTAAACTTTGACTAAGGAAAGCAGCATAATTATCAAGAACGCCCGTGAGAACAATCTCAAGGGAATTACCGTGGAAATACCCCGCGGTAAACTTGTGGTCATAACCGGCGTCTCCGGCAGCGGAAAGAGTTCCCTTGCCTTTGACACCCTCTTCGCCGAGGGCCAGCGCCGCTTTGCCGAAAGCCTTTCCTCCTACGCCCGCCAGTTCCTTGGCCGAATGTCAAAACCGGACGTAGACATAATCGAGGGCATCCCTCCGGCAATAGCCATAGAGCAGAAGGTGAACATCAAGAACCCCCGCTCCACCGTTGCCACCACAACGGAGATCTACGATTTCCTGAGGCTCCTCTTCGCCCGAATCGGCCGCACATATTCTCCGGTCAGCGGCAATGAGGTCAGGGCCCATTCCGTTAAGGATGTGCTGGACTATCTCTCCGACGGCACCCATAGGGCCGTGTATATCCTCTCCGATATAGACTGGGACTCCCGCACAGACAAGGTTGAATGCCTCCTCGCACTCAAGGAAGAGGGTTTCGGCCGCCTTTTCAATCCTGTCGATTCCTCTATTCTCCAGATTGAGGATGTCCTCCGTATGGATGGCGCATACCCTGCCGGCCTGATGCTCCTTGTAGACCGTGTCAAAACTACCGGTGCTCTTGACGATGACCTGCGTGCCCGCCTTCACGCCTCCGTCCAGACAGCCTTCGACAAAGGCAACGGAGATATGGCGCTGTGGGTGAGACCGGAGGAGACAGGGGTGTCCGAATCGTCGGCTTCGCCGACCCCTCCCACTGGCTGCGCCAGCGGGCCCCTCCCTCTTACCCGGCCGAGGGTGGCCAGGGATTCTGACACCCCTGTCTCCTCCGGCCTGGTGCGGTTCTGCGCCAGGTTTGAACTGGACGGAATCACGTTCAGGCGACCGGACGAATACCTTTTCAGTTTCAACAGTCCGCTGGGGGCGTGCCCCGTGTGCGGCGGCCTTGGGAAGATCATCGGCATAAGCGAGGACCTTGTGGTGCCGGACAAGACCAAGAGCATCTATGACGGCGCCATTGCCTGCTGGAGGGGAGAGAAGATGAGTTGGTTCAAGGATCAACTGATAAAGAATGCCGAAAGACTTGGCATTTCCATATTTGAGCCATACTGCAAACTGACGGAGGAGCAGAAGCGCATAATCTGGACATATCGCGGAGACTACGAGGACCCTGACGCATACTGCGGCATAGACCAGTTCTTTGAATGGGTGGAGAGCAACCGCTACAAGATCCAGTACAAGTATATGCTAAGCCGATACAGCGGCCGCACCACCTGCACCGCCTGCGGCGGCAGCAGGCTCCGCAAGGAGGCCCTGTACGTGAAAATAGCGGGAAAGACCATCCACGACCTGCTTTCAATGACCGTGGAGGAACTCCTGAAGTGGTTCGGTTCCGTTACCCTGACGGAAACGGAGCAGGCTATAGCCGGCAAGACCATAGAGGAGATCCGCTACCGCCTGCAGTGCATTGAGGACGTGGGCCTCGGGTATCTCACCCTCAGCCGCACAATGAATACGCTCTCCGGCGGCGAAAGCCAGAGGGTGAACCTTGTGACGGCCCTCGGAAGTTCCCTGGTGGGGTCGATGTACATCCTGGACGAGCCTTCAATCGGCCTTCATCCCCGCGATACCGACAGGCTCATTGCGGTCCTTCGGCGCCTCAGGGACATCGGCAACACGGTTGTTGTCGTGGAGCACGACCCTGAAATAATAAAGGCGGCCGATTACCTCATAGACCTTGGCCCCCGCGCCGGCGTCAATGGCGGCGAGGTTGTATTTGCCGGGAAGACGGGAGATTTCTCGGCTCCGCTCGAAATGACAAAAGAGTCCCTCACCCTGCAGTACCTTTTCGGCCTGAGGGAGCAGTACAAGAGGGAAAAGAACCCCTGGAGGTACTCTATCACCATAAAGGGGGCTATGCAGAATAATCTCAAGGACATAGACGTGAGGATTCCCCTCAACGTGTTCACGGTGGTGAGCGGCGTTTCCGGCAGCGGAAAGAGTTCCCTTGTGGGAGACATCCTTTACCCCGCAATGCACCGCCGTCTCAATGAGACAGGGGACGTCCCCGGCACGTTCAAGGGCCTGGAAGGGGACCTCAGCCGCATAACCCGCGTGGAGTACGTGGACCAGAACCCCATCGGCAAGAGTTCCCGCTCAAACGCCGTCACTTACCTAAAGGTCTACGACGACATCCGTAAACTCCTTTCCCAGCAGCAGTACGCCCGCATAAACGGCTTCACGCCTTCATATTTCTCATTCAACCAGGAGGGCGGACGGTGCCCTGAATGCCAGGGAGACGGCTTTGTGAAGATAGGGATGCAGTTTATGGCCGATGTTACTATGGTGTGCGAGTCCTGCGGCGGAAAGCGCTTCAAGCCGGAGATCCTGGAGGTGAATTACAAGGGCCTCAACGTGAGCGACATCCTGGACCTCAGCGTTGACGAGGCAATAGCCTTCTTCGGCGCCCAGAAGGAGCCCGAGGCCATTTCCATTGCCGCAAAACTCCAGCCGCTTGTGGACGTGGGCCTTGGATACATAAAACTTGGGCAGCCTTCCAGCACGCTTTCAGGAGGTGAGAGCCAGCGCATAAAACTGGCGTATTTCCTCTCCATAAGCGAAGGCTCCCGTGACAAGATACTCTTCATCTTCGACGAGCCCACTACCGGCCTTCATTTTCACGACGTCCAGAAACTCCTCCGCTCCTTCGACGCCCTTCTCCAGAAGGGCCACACGGTGCTTGTTGTGGAGCATAACCTTGACGTCATAAGGGCGGCCGACTGGGTGATAGACCTTGGACCGGACGCCGGTGACAGGGGAGGAGAAGTGGTTTTCGAGGGTACTCCCGAAGACCTTAAGAAACAAGGAAAAACATTTACTGCCAAATACTTATGAAAAAGATTGCAGCCATAACGATGGTCCGTAACGACGACTTCTACCTCCGCAAGTGGGTCCAGTACTATTCCCGCGAACTTGGAGGAAAAGATCATCTTTACATCTACTACGACGGCGTGGACCAGGAAATAGGGGACTTCTGCCGCGGAACCAACGCCTTCAAGGTCCCAAAGATAGGAAAGAAGGTTGTTGAGGCGGAAAAAGGCCGCCTGCAGTTCCTTTCCTGGAAGGCTGCGGAACTCCTTTCCGGCGGCTACGATCTTGTGATCGGCGTTGATGCCGATGAATTCATAGTGGTGGACCCTAAACTTGGGAAAACGCTTGTGGAGTACCTCAGCGGCCTTAAGGTGAAGGGCTCAGTATCGGCCCTCGGCCTTGACTTCGGCCAGAAAATTGGCGTTGAGGGAGACATAACGGATGAGATTCCGTTCCTCCAGCAGAGGCATTACGCCCAGATAGGGACGCGTTACACCAAGCCCTCCATTATGGCCGAACCCCTTACCTGGGGCAGCGGATTCCACCGCATCAAGGGAAAGAACTTCCATATTGCAAAGGACCTTTACCTCTTCCATTTCGGTTATTTTGACCAGAAGAGGCTGGAGGACCGTTTCAATGACAAGGACCGCCTGAAACAGGGCTGGGGCAGGCATATGAAAAAGCGTTCCCGCGCCATCCGCCTTGTGACGGAACTCCCGGCCCGAAAGTTCGAGCCCTGGGTCCGTTTTGCCCGTATCTGCCAAACCCTGGTGCGTCCGCCCTATGCCTGGAACAAGCCCGCGATGTTCGGCCTCAGGATTATTGTTGCCATTCCTCCACGCTTTGAAGATATCGTATGATCGGGAAGATCTATATGGTGTCCGTGGTGAGGGATTACGGGATGTACTCAAGGTGTGTCCTTGATAACCCCTTCTGCCGTTCCCTTTCCATTGTGACCCTTGACAACCGTGAGGAGAATCTTGGGATTCCCTTCCGTTACAACCGCTTCCTTGACTCCGTTGAGGAGGATGGCTGGATAGTTTTCTGTCACGAGGACTGGATGCTGGAGTGTGACATCTCCTCCGTCCTGGATGGCCTTGACAAGAACTGCCTGTATGGGCCCGTGGGCGTTTTTGTGGAGGAAGGAGGCCGCCGGGACTTCATCTTTATGCACGGGGAGGTAAGGCACTGCTCAAAGGAAGGGGAGTCTCCCCGCACCGTTTACGGAATTGAGACAAGCGCCCGCGTGGACTGCTTTGACTGCCAGTGCCTCATTGTACATTCCTCGCTTGTGAAAAGGTACGGGCTCCGGTTTGACCAGAACCTTCTCTTCGATATGTACGTGGAGGATTTCTGCGTGAATGCCTTTGAGAAGTACGGCGTCGTCTCACGTACCATTAAGATAGAGTGCACCCACTTTTCAAGGGGCAGCATAAATGCCCGGTTCCATAGTTCCCTGGACTATGTGAGGGAGAAGTACAAAGGCGGCAAAAAGCGCTATGCTACAATAGTCGGAAGGCATAATACTTTTGGGAGGAACATTGATAAGCCCGTGAGCAAGTACCGGGACAATCTCCTTGGAAAGGTGTGGTACAGGCTCAATAAGTAAGCGAATTATGGGAAAGATACTCTGCTGCATATTCAATTATAACGACAACGCTGAGGCGGGGGCCTGGGCCAACCGCCTGTCGCCCCATTTTGACACCCTCATCCTTGACAGCGGAAGTTCTCCCCGCTGCACCCATCCTCTTTCCGTGCCTCTTGACAACCTCTATTATTCCGGCCTTATGAACGAGGCCTTCCGCCGTGGAAAGGAAGGCGGGTACGGATGGGTGATGATAGTGACAAGCGACCTCCAGATATCGGCCTCAAATACGGAGAAACTGGTGGCGGCGATGAAGGAAGTCTCCTGCGCCAAAAACGTGGGCCTTTATCAGCCCTCGACGGCCTGGAAGGGGCGTTCCCTTCCGCAGAGCAGGTGCCATTTCACGGGGAGGATGCGCAGCACTTCCTTCCAGGAGGGATGGTTCCATATGATACGCATAGACCTTATGGAAAAAGTGTGCCCCATTGACGTAACGCTTAACAGGCTTGGATGGGGAGTGGACCTTGCTCTAAGCCACTTTGCCCGGATTATGAACCTGCTTGTTCTGGTGGATGACCGCATAAGGGTGGTGCATCCCGGCGGGACCGGCTACAACAGGGATGAGGCGCTCCGGCAGATGAGGGCCTGGCACCAAACCATCCCCGGCTATACTTCTCCAAGGCATTTCAGGCCCCGGAAGGATAAGATTCTCTACTGATATTTCCGGTAAACGGAGAGGAAATTCTTCACAAATGATTTCTCCGTGGTGCGCTCCAGGGCAATGTCCCTGCAGGCGCTTGAGACTGCGGCATATTCTTCAGGGGATGCATTGAAAAGCCCCAGGATACCCTTTGCAAAGTCTTTGGAATCCCGCAGTTTTGCGCAGTAGCCGGTATTGTGGCCAAGGACCATATCAAGGGCGGTGCCAATTTCAAATGCAACGACTGGAGTGCCGCAGGAGAGCGCCTGGTTCACCATTGAAGGACCGGCGTCGTCCGTTGACGGGCACAGGAAAGCGCTGGCGGCGCTGTACACCACTGGAAGATTCCCGAACGGGATGTATCCAAGGTTCCTGGTCTCAAACGGAAGGCTTTCAAGGAGCGTCCCGGCGTGATGCCCTGCAACAAGGAGAAGCACTTCATCGGCCTTTTCCTTTATAGCGGACTTGAATACTCTCAAGGCATTTATAAGATAACTCATTCCCTTTCTTTCCTCAGTCAGGGAATTGGCCCCAAAGAACAGCACAAAACGCTTCCCGGGGTCAATTCCAAGTTGCCTTCTTGCCTCATCCTTTGGAATGGGATGGAAAAAGGCGTTGTCTACCAGCGGGTAAACCGTTTCCAGGCGGTCATAGCGCTTCAGGAGGGCTCCGCGGGCGTGAATCCTCTGCATATGGGTGTTGCCGTACACTATGGGCTTCACTTTTTGAAGGATACGCTTCCTTTCAAGGATATTGGAGGCGGTGAAATCGTGGGCGCTGCCGTCCCTGAGGCCCGGGCAGAATCCGCAGCCCTCGGCATATCTTGGGCAGTCTCCTATGAAGTGGCAGCCGCCGGCCACGGGATGGTTGTCGGGGCAGCGGAAGTGGATCTGGCAGTGGAGTTTGTCGTAGATGGCTTCAACGCTCCGGTAGGAGAGGAGCCTGTACCAGAACACTATGAAAACCACATCGTAGGGCTTTGTAATCCTCCTTGTAATGAGCCGAGGGTCCACCGGAGGGTTCTCCTCCCTTCCATAGTCAAAACTGTGCTCTCCTTTCTGGCCGATAAACCTCCCCAGGTAATGTGACCTTAAGGCCTGGAAATGCTCCCTGAGGGTCCTCCGGCGAGGCTCAGGCAGCACGTAGAGTATCTCCGGATGACCGGGGACGGGGTCCTTTGTTAGGAAATCGGCCTCAATCCCGGCGTTTTTAAGGGCGCGGTAGAAGTTGTACGCAACGGTCCCCGTCCCTTTCAGGGGATTAACCGATGAAATGACAAGGACGCGGGGAAGTTTACCTTGACTCATAGAACCTGAGGATATGGACGATGACGTCCTTGACATCGGAGTCTTCAAGCGTGTAGAAAAGGGGAAGTCTCACAAGGCAGTCGGCAAAGCGGTCGCAGTGGGGGAGGTCCGGAATGCCTTTTTTGGAATGGGCCTTTGCGTAAGCGCTGCTGTGAAGGCTCAGGTAATGGAACGGAGCCTGGATGCCGGCTTCCTTCAGGAAGGCGGTGAGGGCAGTGCGCTCCTCAAGGCTCCGGCATACCATATAGAACATGTGGGCGTTGTTGGTGGCACCTTCAGGAATAACCGGAAGATGGACAAGATGCCTTTCCTCAAGGGTTTTAAGGCCGATATAATACTGGCCCCAGATATCCAGCCTCCGCCTCTGGACGGTGTCCAGGTTCTCAAGTTGAGCCCAGAGGAAGGCGGCGTTTATCTCTGCGGGAAGGAAGGAGGAACCTGTGTCCACCCAGCCGTACTTATTCACCATCCCGCGGAAGAATTCGGCGCGGTTGGTGCCTTTTTCCCAGATTATCTCCGCCCTTCTCTCAAGGGAGGGGTCATTGACCACAAGAAGGCCGCCTTCGCCGCCCGCGGTGATATTCTTTGTCTCGTGGAAGGAGAAACATCCAAGATGGCCTATCCCTCCAAGGGGCTTTCCCTTGTAGAAGGAGTCTACGGCCTGGGCGGCGTCTTCCACCACCAGGATGCCATGGCTCTCAGCAATATCCATAATGCGGTCCATATCGCAGGCCATTCCGGCGTAGTGCACCACCACTATCACTCTGGTCCTTGGCGTGATGAGGGCTTCAAGGCCGTCAGGGTCTATATTGGGGTGGCCGGGGAGGGAATCGGCCCAGACAATATCGGCACCTTGGCGTACGAAGGCAAGGGCGCTGGAAACGAAGGTGTAGGACGGGACGATGACCTCATCTCCGGGCCCCACATTGCACAGGATGGCGGCCATTTCAAGGGCGTCCGTGCCGGAGGTGGTGAGGAGGCATTTACGGAAGCCGTAACGCTTCTCAAAGAATTCCTGGCACCTTTTTGTAAACTCTCCGTTGCCGGAAAGTTTGTAGGAGTTTACCGCTTCCTGCATATATTCCAGTTCCTTTCCGGAGAGGAACGGACGGTTGAAATCTATTCTCATAAGACGTAATCTTTTTCTTTTCCCCAGAGGAGGGCGAAGCGCTCCTCAAGCATCTCCTCCTTGAAATCCCGGAGGTAATCAAGATATCCATACATGGGCCGATATCCAAGGAGGGTGCGGCCCTTTGTGATGTCAAAAATGTACTGCGGGGCGTCCGGCTTGTCCGGGGCATAGAGGATAGGGGAAGGGTGGTCCTTGGGGGAGAACACTTCCACAATGCCCCTTATCTGGTCCTCCATAGACGTCCCTACGCCAGTTCCCACATTGTAAACGCCTGAAGGAGCGTTCTCTACGCTCATACAAAGGCTTATTAACTGCGTGCAGTCCTTCACGTACACCATATCCCTCACGCGTGAAGGGTCACCCCAGATGGAGATGGGCTCACCCTTCAGGGCCATATATATCATCTGCCTGTATCCTTCCATCCTCTTTACTCCGTCAACGTAATAATAAGGGTTGGGATGGTAAAGGTAGATGTTTGGGAAACGGAGTATGTAATGGCCAAAGCCGTAGCGGGCCGAATAGTGCCTCAGAAGGTCAGAGGCGGCGTTTTTTGCTATGGCGTAAACGCTGTGGTCGTTATTCTCCGGGAAGCCTGAAGGGCTGTCCTCAGGGATGGGAACGGTTGTGCCCACAAGGGAAGCCACATCTGAAATGGACTGTGAGTAAAGGACTCGTTCTGCGGAGACCCCGGCGGCGTATTCCAGAACGTTCAGCATCCCGGTAACATTGATGTCTATGTATGCCTGGGGATCATATCCCTTCATCCTTGCGGGAAGCATTGCGGCAAGTTGGACAATGCCGTATATGTTTTCCTTTGGAAGTGCCCTGAAGGCATCCTTACGGCGGATGTCAACGCTAAGGTATTCTATCCCGTGCCGGGCAAAAAAGCCGTTGTCGGAAGCCCTTGAACCAACCGCCACCACCTCAAAGCCGTCCTTCCTGAGCCTCAGGCTTGCGTATGCTCCCACGGTTCCCGTGGCTCCAAAAACTATAATCCTTTTCATTTTAGGTCCAGTTTTGAGGTTTCGCTCCTGTAGATAAGGTAGCCGCTTCTGTCGGCGCTGCATCGGATGGGTCTCAGGACCGGATCCGTTATTCCGGCTTCAACCACTGTATCGGAGAGAATTTCCGGGTGCTCAAAGTACCTTATGAGCCCCTTTGTCTCCTCCGACAGGAAATACACCCCGGAATATGCCTTTTTCCCCATTACGGGCTCTTTGAACTGCCCAAGGGCAACGTCAATCACACCCTGTAGGAAATCGTAGCCTGTAGAGAGCCTTACAAGGTCTGAGCCTATGAAATCTCCTCCCATACGGGCGCCGATCTCTATGATGAAAAGTTTGCCTTCAGGCGTGATCTTTATCTCCGTGTGGGATGCCCCTGCGGTTATGTGGAGGGCATCAAGGGCCCGTGGAACAAGTTCACGGACCTGAGCCAGGATCTCTTCCGGCAGGGAAGAAGGCTGGTGGTGCTCCAGTTCTATGAAATAGGGCGCGCCGGTTGTAACCTTGTCCGTAATCTGGAGGACGTAATGCCGTCCCTCCCAGGAAATGCTCTCAACGCTTATCTCCCTTCCTTCTATGAAAGATTCCACAATGGCTTCTTTCCTCAGGGACTCCTCCATGGCAAAACTTATGGCCTTCCGAAGATGCTCAGTATCACTAACCTTTTCCACGCCGCGGCTTCCAGAGCGGTCCGTTGGCTTTACAATAAGGGGCCAGGGGCCGATGGCCGATTCATCCAGGGGTTTCCCGGGGCTTACCTCAAAGAAGGAGGGGCAGGGGATGCCGTTTTCACGGAAGGCCTTCCTCATAAGGTATTTGTTGGTCATCCGGGCCGAATAGGAGTCGTCGTTTCCGGGAAGCCCCATCTTTGCCGCAACGTAGTTCACGGTGAGCACCGCAAGGTCCGACGCAATTGTGAGGACTCCGTCTATGCCTATACGGCGGCATTCTTCCAGGATGGCTTCCTTATCCGTGATGGAGATGGGGTAGAAGAAATCCGCAACGTCTTCGCATACGGCGCCGTCTTTCCAGGCAAAGCAGTGAACCGTGTGGCCTGACTCTTTTGCCTTTAGGACGAGCGGCAGTTGAAGGTAACTGGCGCCTATGACGGCTAATTTCCCCATATAGGATACAAATGTACGTTTTTTTTCTCAAACCTGCTTTTTTTTGGCTATCTTTGTGAGTACGTAAACCATATGATAAGTATAGTTGAAACATCTATTCCCGGAGTAGTGATTGTGGAGCCAAAGGTATTTGGAGACACCAGGGGCTATTTTCTGGAGTCCTGGAGCCAGAGGGATTTTGACGCTGCTGTAAGGCCGGTAACCTTTGTCCAGGACAATGAAAGCAAGAGTTCCTACGGCGTCGTGCGCGGCCTTCATTACCAGAAGGGAATGTATTCCCAGAGTAAACTTGTGAGGGTTGTAAGCGGCACCGTCCTTGACGTTGCGGTGGATATCCGGCGCGGCTCCCCGTGGTTCGGCCAGCACGTGGCGTGCATCCTTTCCGGGGAGAATCACAGGCAGTTCTTCGTGCCCCGCGGCTTTGCCCACGGCTTTGCCGTACTGAGTCCTGAGGCCGTTTTCCAGTATAAATGTGACAACCCCTACGCCCCTGAGGCAGAAGGCGCCATCGCCTGGAACGACCCTTCCCTTGGCATAGACTGGGGTATCCCTGAGGCTTCCGTCCTTCTGTCGGAAAAGGATAAGCATCATCCGCTTCTTTCAGAGGCTGCGGATCTATTTGACTATTCCGTAGACTATTACGCAAAATGAAGGTACTTGTAACAGGTTCCAAAGGTCAGTTGGGAAGGTCCATCCAGGATCTTCACCCCGCGGATTTCATATATACGGACATTGAAGAACTGGACATAACCGACATCCAGGCCATACGGGCTCTTGTGGCCAGGGAGAAGGTTGAGGCCATAGTGAACTGCGCCGCATACACAAACGTTGAAGCCGCGGAGGATAACTATGAACTGGCGGAACTCCTGAATGCAAAGGCTGTGGAGAACCTTGCCACGGTAATGAAGGACGTCGGCGGTCTCCTTGTGCACATCTCCACGGATTACGTCTTTGGAAAAGAGCCTTACAACACTCCATGCAGGGAGGATCAGAAAGGCACTCCTACAGGCGTCTACGGCCTTACAAAACTCCATGGCGAGGAAGCAATCCTCCGCTCCGGCGTGCGTTACGTAATCATCCGCACCGCCTGGCTATACAGTGAATACGGGAAGAACTTTGTGAAAACTATGCTTGACCTTACCGCCACAAGGCCTTCCCTCAAGGTGGTCTTTGACCAGGTGGGAACTCCCACATATGCCCATGACCTTGCCGGGGCCATCCTTACTGTCATTTCCAGCGGAGTCGGGAAATCTCATATCTTAAATTACTCAAACGAAGGCGTATGCTCCTGGTATGACTTCGCAAAGGCCATTGCAGAGTACTCAGGGCACACTTCCTGTGACATCCAGCCCTGCCATTCGGGGGAATTCCCCTCAAAGGTGCATCGGCCCGCATATTCTGTCCTTGACAAGACTCTTATCAAGGAAACCTTCGGCCTTCAGATCCCTTACTGGACAGATTCCCTCAAGGCCTGCCTTTCTAAAATGCTGTAACAAGCGCTCCCTTTTCAAGCCGCCAGCCGTCCGGGCACTCCAGTCCCGTGCCGGTTGGTTTCAGTATTATGGGATACAGCGCGTTCCGCTGCGTACCCTGGTTGTTGTCTGTTATGAAAAAACGGTAGACCAGCGGCTCCCCGGGGCGGGTGTGGCAGGTGGAGGAGTGGTAATCGGCCTTTACCTCTATATAAGGCTCCACAAGACCGCCGGGGCCGCTTTCCAGAAGGTATAGCGCTACGGCGCCGCTTATCCCGTCAAGGGCGTCGTGGTTAAGGTTGTAGAGGTCCTGGCCCGTCTTTGAGTATCCTTCCGTGAACAGGTGGCTCCACTGCTCCACCCGGCTTTCTCCAAAAAGGAGCACCGACGAAGCCGCATTTGAAACCTGAACTGATGTGATGCGGATGGAGACGTCCTCGTTGAGGGCGCGGCGGTCTACCCTCAGGTCCACCCTTGACATAAGCCTTTTAAGCGGCACCTCAATCCTGGCGTCATTACCTGCTACGGCACCTTCCACGGCGGCGGACATCGGCACCCCCTGCGAGAATTCGTCGGGGTAGGCCATATGGTACCGGCAGGAGAGGGCCTCCTCAAGGGAGCCTAGTTTCAGTTCATATCCAAGGTTAGCAGCGGCAAGGACCGTGTACGGGGATTCTTTTACAAGACGGGCCTGTACTGAGATGGTGCCTCCCGGATACTCCCTTCGCGGCACATAGACCTTTTTTTCAAGAAGCCCGAACTGATTGTAGATGTAGATGTTGCAGTCCGTGACAAGGGACTCGTCAGGGTCGCCTGAACGCGTGTGGGGGGCTGGAGCGAGGAGGGTTACGGAAACCTCGCACGGCGGCTCTTCCACACGCGTACACGCGGCCACGAGCAAAATTATTAACCATCTGACCCCTCTTCCCATCATTCAAATATCTCTTCTCTTTCTTCCCTTGTCTCCCAGGGAACAATATTGGACTCAAGCGTTACCATAGCCCCGTTTGCAGGGATGTCGGGATCCGGCGTCCCCATCCTTTTCAGGGTGATGTCCAGTCTCACGGTTTCACCGGCCTTCAGCCGCGGAAGGTCTATGGGGTAGTAGCAGCGGTGCTCTCCCACGTATCCGTCCAGCACTATCCTTGTCACGGGCCTTCCGAGGGCCGATGTATCAACGTCGTTCCCGTAGCACCAGAACTCCCTCTCATCCTTTATCCTCTGCCGCCAGATATTGCCAAAGCCGGGCTGGAGCAGCATATGCGGCCTTGGGAACGACATTACCGCAGCGCTGTCCAGCCAGCCCTGGTTTACCGTTGAAAGCGGAATTTCCTGCCCGGGGCCGAAGGGCCTAGCCTCCACTCCCGCATACTGCATATAAATGAGTTTGTTGTCAAAGCCAAGGCCCGTGTACGGGGTATCAGAGAAGTCGCAGGCGACACTCCCAAGGACCACCCTTGCGAGGGAAGTCCTCATCTGAAGGTCCGCGACGCGGGAGATCCCGTCTCCAAGGATGCCCTCTCCGGCCATAAGAGGCTTCTCGGGGGAATCTTCCTTCAGGGAGAAGCGGTATTTGCAAAGGTCCGCGTACGTACGGATACCGGCCCAGGTCATAGCGTCCTTTGAACCTACTGAGAGCGCCACTACGCGCTTTGGACCCACGGAGGAGAGGGCGTAGAGGACGTCATCCGCCTTGAGGCGCTGGTAGCAGTCCAGATACTGCGGGGAAAGGGTGTCGAAGAAGAACACGTCTATATATTCTCCCGCCGCCATTCTCATTGCAGGGGCGGGGACGGGCGTACAGCAAAAAAAGGCCGGATACTGCAAGAGCGCAGCCAATAGCGCCGCAGACGGGCGGCAAGCAAATAGATTTCTGGTGACGGTAATGAGGAAAGACATCCGGCCTGTGGTAGTATGTTGTGTTTTTTTCATCGGAGTTCAACTTGAAAGTCCGATAGCAAAACTATCCACAGTTACCGCCTATTCCAAACATCTTCTGAAAAAAAGTGTTGTTTCACGTGATGAAACGCAAAGTTTTTACGTTTCAAGGGTTCAATCACAAAAAAAGTTTCTGTTTTTTGTGATAAAAAGCCGGCCCTTTGCGGGGGCCGGCTTAATCCGTAGGGGAGGATTAACCTCCGAAGTTGTCGTAGAGAATGCTCTCGGGGGCAACTCCAAGGGAATCCAGGAGTTCGTTCACGCACTTGACCATCATGGGCGGGCCGCACATGAAGTACTTGATGTCCTCGGGGGCCTCGTGGTTCTTGAGGTAGGTCTCGTACATCACGTTGTGCACAAAGCCGGGAGTGTATTTGACACCGGCGGCGTCTGCTGCGGGATCCGGACGGTCAAGGGCAAGGGTGAAGTGGAAGTTGGGGAATTCTTTCTCGATTTCCGCAAAGTCTTCAAGATAGAAGGCTTCCACAAGGGCGCGGGCGCCGTAGAAGAAGCGCACGGGCTTTTTGGTCTTGAGGGTCTTGAACAGGTGCATGATATGGCTGCGGAGAGGTGCCATGCCGGCGCCGCCGCCAACGAAGATGTATTCCTGGGTGTCGGGATCGTCCTTAGGGAGAAGGAACTCTCCGTAAGGGCCGCTGATCATGACCTTGTCACCGGGCTTGCGTGAGAACACGTAAGTGGAGGCGATTCCCGGAGGAACGCCGGGGACAAACTTGAACACGCCCTTAGGCTGGGTGCGGTCGAACGGGGGAGTTGCGATACGCACGTTCAGCTTGATGAGGTCTTTCTCTGCGGGATAGCTGGCCATGGAGTATGCACGGATGGTGGGAACGGTGTTCTTGTACTTCAGGGAAGTGATGCCGAACTTTTCCCAGTCACCCTTGTAGATGTCGGCCACGCCCATGTCGGAGAAGTCGGCCTCATATTCGGGGATGTCAATCTGGATGTATTCGCCGCTCTTGAAGTCGATGTGTTCGCCTTCGGGGAGACGCACGGTGAATTCCTTGATGAAGGTGGCGACGTTTTCGTTGGAGACAACCTCGCACTCCAGTTTCTTGACAGAGAGGGCGCTTTCAGGGACAGCGATTTCAATGTTGTCCTTGACTTTCACCTGGCAACCCAGGCGCCAGCCGTCCTTGATCTGCTTGCGGGAGAAGAAACCGGTTTCCGTGGGGAGGATGGTGCCGCCGCCGGAGAGTACCTGGAGTTTGCACTGGCCGCAGTTGGCCTTTCCGCCGCAGGCCGAAGGAAGGAAGATTCCGTGGTCTGCGAGGGTGTGCATTACGTCACCTCCGGGGGTGACCTCTAGCTCCTTGGTGCCGTTATTGATGTTTATCTTTACGGTACCGGAAGGGGTGAGTGCGGTTTTGATCCAGAGAAGGAGCGCAACCAGAATGAGAGTCACAACTACGATGACTGCGATTGAAGCAATGATTGTGTTTGTCATATCCTGGTTCCTCCTACAGCGCTATACCCATAAAGGTCATGAAGGCGATGCCCATGAGACCCACGGTGATGAATGTGATGCCAAGGCCCTTGAGGGCTGCCGGAACGTTGGAGTAGGCCATCTTTTCGCGGATGGCGGCAAGGGAAACAATTGCAAGGAACCAGCCAAGGCCGGAACCAAGTGAGTAGACCGTTGCCTCTCCAATGTTCAGGAAGTCTTTCTGCTGCATGAACAGGCTGCCGCCAAGGATGGCGCAGTTAACTGCAATAAGGGGCAGGAAGATACCAAGGGAAGAGTAGAGTTCCGGGGAGAATTTCTCCACCACCATTTCCACCACCTGCACAATTGCGGCGATAACCGCAATGAACACGATGAAGCTCAGGAAGCTGAGGTCTACGCCGGCAAGTTCCGGGCTGATCCACTTGAGGGCGCCGGGCTGCAGCACGTAGGTATTGAGGAGGTAGTTGATGGGAAGGGTGACAAGCAGCACGAAGATAACGGCAAGGCCGAGGCCAGCGGCTGTCTTGACATTTTTGGATACTGCCAGGAAAGAGCACATTCCCAGGAAGTAAGCGAAAATCATGTTGTCCACGAAGATGGACTTTACAAATAAGCTGAGGTATTCCATAGGGCTGTACTTTTATTTTTCCTGAAGGTCTTTCTGGATAGAGCGCTGCACCCAAACGATGCATCCCAGGAGGATGAGGGCGAAGGGCGGCAGGATAACCAGGTTGTTGGGAACGTAGCCGAAGCGGTTCAGGATGTCGAAACCGAAGAGGGTTCCGCTTCCGAGAAGCTCCCTGAAGAAGGCTACGATGATAAGGATAAGGCCATAGCCGGCTCCGTTGGCAACGCCGTCAAGGAAGCTGGGCCAGGGCTTGTTGCCAAGGGCGAAAGCCTCTATTCGGCCCATCACAATGCAGTTGGTGATGATAAGGCCGATGTAAACGCTCAGCTGTTTGTCGATGGCGTAGGTGGCCTCGAAGGACTTGAGAAGCTGGTCTACGAGGATTACCATCATGGCAACCACAACCAGCTGGACGATGATACGTACGCGGCCGGGAATGGTTTGGCGAAGGAGTGACAGGATGAGGCTGGAGATTCCCGTAACCACAATTACGGAAAGAGCCATGACCAGTGCGCCCTTCATGGTGACGGTGACCGCCAGCGAAGAGCAGATGCCCAGAACCAGTACGGTAATGGGGTTACCCTTGAAAATAGGGTTCAGAATGGTTTCTTTAAGTTTTGCGTCCATCTCTTATTCCTCCTCCTGACAATTATGTTCCTTTTGGCACTCATGGCCTTCCTCATTGCCTTCACAGCATTTTCCGCTGCACTCTGCGGCATTTGCCGAAAGGTGCTTGGAATATGCGCCCAGCCATGTGTTGATGGCGGCATCGAGGCCCTGGGAAGTCATGGTGGCGCCGGTAATGGCGTCTATCTTGTTGTCAACTACGGACTTTCCTTCGGCATCCTTGGGGGCGCCGCCCTTCACGATTTCAAATACTGAAGCGGAAGTGAAGTCTGCTCTCTCACCTTCGAATTCGGCCTGGAAGGAAGGGTCGTCCTTGATTTTGGCACCAAGGCCGGCGGTCTCGCTTTCGTGGTCGAAGTAAGCGCCCTTGATGGTGGAGGTGCCGCCCTCGAAGGCAATGTAGCCCCAGATAGGGCCCCACAGGCCGGCTCCGTATACGGGAACTACCACCGAGCCGTTCTTGAACTTGAACACGGGAAGCGCAGGCTCCGCGGTTTTGTTGGCGCCGCCCTTGATGTTGTAGTTCTGGCGCTTGAGCTCAGAGGGGCTGTACACCTTGTCAAGGGGAAGCTCCTCTATCTTTTCTCCGTCAAGGCCGATTGTGTAGGCCTCGGAGATTTCCTGGGCATACTTCTCAAGTTTCTCTGAGTTTGAGAGTTTGTCAAGTTCGGCTTTGGTGCCGTACTTTGCAGAAGTAAGCATCTGGGCTATTGTTTCGGCCTTTTCATTGGCGTCCTGCCTTGATTTGAGGCTTTGGGAAACAAAAGCGAGGATAGCGGCTACCACCACCACTATTACGGTGGTGTAGACTACGGTATATACATTATTATTAGTATTCATACGGCTGTCCTCCTATGCTTTTGCTTTGATTCTGCGGTTTGTATGGGCCGAGACCACGCAGTGGTCAATGATGGGAGCCATAGTGTTCATAAACAGGATGGCCAGCATCATACCCTCCATATAGCCGGGGTTCCACAGACGGACCACCACGGCAAGGGCGCCTACCAGGAAACCGTAGATCCACTTGCCAACCTCTGTCTGGGCGGCGGTGACGGGATCTGTTGCCATAAATACGGAACCGAAGAGGAAACCGCCCATCACCAACTGGTAGTAGCAGGGAAGGGTTGTTGCTCCTCCAATCTGGCCAAGCCATCCTACCAGGAGGCCGCCGGCCAGGGAACTAACCATAATCTTCCAGGAAGCCACGCCCGTCCATACCAGGATGAAGGCTCCAAGGAGGATTGCAACCACGGAAGTCTCACCGGTGGAGCCGGGGATGAAGCCCCAGAACATATCCATAAAGGAATACTGGGAACTCAGGGCCTCCACGCCGCCGTCGTGGGCTATTGCAAGGGGAGTTGCGGCCGATATAGCATCCACGTCCTTGAGGGCGGGAACCCAGGTCTTGGATACCCACACGCTTGAACCGGACATACTGGAAGGGTAGGAGAAGAACAGGAATGCGCGGGCAACGAGTGCCGGATTCCAGATATTCATACCGGTACCGCCGAAGACCTCCTTCACGAAGATGACGGAGAATGCGACGGCCAGGGCCAGCATCCACAGGGGAACGTCCACGGGGACGATGAGGGGAATGAGGAAACCGGTTACCAGATATCCCTCGTTCACCTCTTCTTCCCTTATCTGGGATGAAGCGAATTCAATTCCAAGGCCAACCACATAGGATACCACAAACAGGGGCAGCATCCTCAGGAGACCATACCAGAACATGTGGAACCAGCCCCAGTCAAGGCCGTACAGGGTGGAGGTCTGGAGACCTACGTTGTACATACCGAACAGGGCTGCGGGAACAAGGGCGAAAACTACCATAATCATCACGCGCTTGAGGTCTATTCCGTCCCTCACGTGGGCGCCTTTCAGCGTAACGGTGCCGGGAACGCGGAGGAAGGTGTCAAAAGCGTCGATGGAAGAGTGAAGCCAGTACAGCTTGCCGCCTTTTTCAAAAAGGCCAGGTTTATTCTGATCTGCCATAGCTTATGCCATTTCTATGATCATAAGGTCAATACCCTTCTGGATAATGGCCTGGATCTCGTTCTTGGAAGGGTCTACATAGTCGCACAGCGCAAGGTCTTCGGGAAGGACTTCGTAGATACCGAACTGCTCCATCTTTTCAATGTCTCCTGCGAGGCAGGCCTTGATGAGGTAGATGGGGAAGATGTCCATAGGGGTTACATCCTCAAAGCACTTTGTCTCTACGAAAGCGCGGGGACCGCCGTGGAGGTTGGTGTCCATATCGTACTTCTTTCCCGGGGTGAGCCAGGAGAAGTAGCACCAGGAACTGGAGTGAACCTTGGGACGGAAGGGCTTTGCCCAGCCGAACCATTCACGCTCATAGCCTTCATGAAGGAGGGTGAGCTGGTTCTGGAAGAAGCCAAGGTAACCGTCTTTGCCAAGGATTTCACCGGTAAGGGCGTCTCCGCCGATTACGCGGATCTCCGGCATCACGTGGGTGATCTCACTCACGGGAGTACCGGGAAGGCACACCACGTATGCGTTGCGGGTTGCTGCAGGGCCGGTAACGGCAACCTTGCGGGTAAGGTCAAGTTTGCCGGTATTGATCACGTGGCCGATGGCGGCAAGGTGCAGAAGGGATACGGTCCACACTGTCTCTCCCTTCATAATGGGGGAGATGTGGCTGATCTGCACACCCACGTTACCTGCGGGATGGGGACCGCTCACGGTGTGGAGAGTTACGTTCTCCAACTTGTGGAAAGGCGTTGAGGAGGCGTTCTCCGTGCGGATTGAAACGTGCACGGGAGCAACCTTCCCAAGGGCGTCCGCGCCGGCCTGGATATCGGCCAGGGCGTCTCCAAGGACAAAGTCCTCATCGGGTGAGAGGGGAGCGGTGCTGAATGATGAAACGAAGATTGCCTTGGGTGTGGCGGAAGGGTCTGCCATAACGCCGTAGGGGCGCTGGATGAGGGATCCCCAGAGGCCGGTCTTGAGGAGAAGGGCGCGGACGTCTGCGTCCGTGGCGGGAGCCTTGGCGCCGAAGTCCACGGCTTCCTGCTTCCCGGAGGCCTTTACCAGAACCGCAAGCAATTTTCTCTTTTCACCCCTTACGATCTGCTGAACGGTGCCGCTTACGGGCGAAGTGAGCAGAATCTCAGGGTTTTGTTTGTGAGCCATAAGGGGGGATCCGGCAAGCACCGCGTCACCTTCCTTCACCAGGAGCCTGGGGAGGAATCCTTTGAAATCGGTAGGTTTTACGGCAACTACGTCAGGGGTGACCCGCCTTATGACTTCAGGGGCTGCCGCACCACTGAGCGGTACGTTCAGGCCCTTTTTCAAAGCGAGATTGTTTGACATTATTGTTAAGGTTTTGTGCATTTACAAAAATACTGTGCGAAGTTACGAAAAAATTGCTAATTTCGCGTAATAAAATTGGGCTGTATGAGCGAGATTTTGAAGGATTTGAACGATGAGCAGAAAAGGGCTGTGGAGTGTGTAAGCGGACCAATGCTCATAGTGGCGGGAGCAGGATCTGGAAAAACCAGGGTTTTAACTTCCCGGATTGCATATCTTATTGAGAGCGGGGTGCCTCCTGAGCGCATCCTGGCGCTTACTTTTACCAAAAAGGCCGCCGGTGAAATGAAGGACAGGATAGGCCTTATGGTAGGGGAGAGGAAGGCCCGCCGCATATGGATGGGCACCTTCCACTCCGTGTTCATAAGGTTCCTGAGGGATTATGCCGGCGTGATAGAATTCCCGCCCACCTTCACCATCTATGACCAGACAGATTCAGTGAGCGCGGTGAAAACCTGCATCAAGAACCTTAATCTGGACGACAAACTCTACAAGCCCAAGGAAGTGCTCTCACGCATCTCCAAGGCCAAGAATGACCTCATCACGCCCACTCCGTACTCCAACGGCGCCGGCGGCTACAGGGAATCAGACAGCCACCAGAAAAAGCCTGAGATTTACCGCATCTATGCCGCCTACTGCGCACTTTGCAAGCAGTCCGGCGTCATGGACTTCGACGATATCCTCCTCTATATGAATATCCTCCTTAAGAAGTCTCCTCAGGCGCTTCAGGATATATCGGCCCGCTTTGACCATATCCTTGTGGACGAGTACCAGGACACAAACATGGCCCAGTACCTCATCCTCCTCAAGCTGGCTGCAGGGCACCGGAACATCTGCGTGGTGGGAGACGACTCCCAGTCCATCTATGGCTTCCGCGGCGCCCAGATCCAGAACATCCTGAATTTCCAGAAGGATTTCCCCGGGGCAAAACTCTTCCGTCTGGAGAGAAACTACCGCTCCACCCAGAATATAGTGAATGCCGCCAACACCCTCATTGCGCGTAATGAGGGAAGGATCCCAAAGGAGTGCGTCTCCATGGGGGAGAAGGGAGAGCCCATCCATCTTGTGAGAACATTCACGGAGCAGGAAGAGGCTATGCAGACCGCCTCTTCCATCATCCAGCGCATACGCACGGACGGAGCGGAGTATCAGGACTTTGCCATCCTTTACCGCACCAATTCCCAGTCCAGGGCGCTTGAAGAGCAACTTCGCCGCCGCAATATCCCCTATATGATCTACTCCGGAAACTCTTTCTTCGAGAGGGCGGAGGTAAAGGATATGATGGCGTATTTCAAACTGGCGGTAAACCCTAATGACGACGAATCCTTCAAACGGATAGTCAATAAGCCCGCAAGGGGTATCGGCAACACTTCCCTTAACGCCCTCATAGAGGAGGCCCGTGCGGCGGGGGTGTCCCTCTTCCAGGCGGCATCGGCCACTTCTAATCCCAAGTTCGGGGTCTTCTGCGCAATAATCCTCAAGGCCAGGGAAAGGCTTCAGGACGCGTATGACGCTGCAATGTCCCTTGCCCAGGAAAGCGGCCTTTACCTGTTTTACAAGGCCGATACTTCCGTGGAGGGCCAGTCCCGCTTCGCTAATCTGGAGGAACTTCTCAACAGCGTAAAACTGTTTATGGAGGACGCTGAGGAGGAGGCCGTCGATGAGGCGCCTCGCGTGGACCTTGCAAGTTACCTGGAGAATGTGTCGCTGCTTTCCAATGTGGATGTGTCGGATGAAGAATCGGCCAATAAAGTGGCCCTGATGACGGTTCATACTGCAAAGGGCCTGGAGTTCCCGTACGTCTATGTGACGGGTATGGAGGAGAATCTGTTCCCCTCCGGCGGGTGGCTCCTTACGCCCCAGGACCTTGAGGAGGAAAGGCGGCTTTTCTATGTGGCCATAACCCGCGCCAAACGGGTTGTGACCGTGTCTTTTGCCCAGACGCGTATGCGCAACGGAAAGCACGAGTCCAATTCTCCCAGCCGTTTCCTCCGTGAGATAGCCCCGCAGTACCTTGACCATCCTCTTACACGTGAAGATATGGAGGCCGGCCGCCGCGATGACGACGATGATTTCGGCTCAGTGGGCCTTTCCTGGCGCCGCGGCTCCTTCGGGGAGCGCCGCCAGGTGAGTGTGTACGGCTCACGCCCCGCGTCAAAACCGTCCTCCACGCCAGTCAGGCCTTCCGTCACGCCCGGCCAGGACCGGGCGTCAGCGGTGAAGCCCCCCGTTATCGACGCCAACTTCGTCCCGGATCCCATGACCTCCTTCAAGGCGGGGGACAGCATAGAGCACAACCGTTTTGGAAAGGGTAAAATCCTTGAGATTCAGGGTCAGGTCCCTGACCTCAAGGCACGCGTCCATTTCGATCAGTATGGAGATAAACTGCTGATACTCAAATTCGCAAAGATGCGTCACTGCTAAATAGGGATAAAAAGTCCTTGTATATCCGTCTTGACAGAAAAACATTATTTTGAAAAAATTTTCTGCTAAGTATTGCATATATGCGTACAATGTGCTAATTTTGCGGTGAAGTTTTTCATAGTTTAAGTTTAGGTTAAGTAACCGGCCCGTCGCAGTGAGTGCAACGGGCCGGTGAATTTTTGTGCTAATTAGGATTGAAAAGTCCTATCCGCAATAGAAATATTGCTCTACAAGCTGCTTCATTAGTCCTGGATTCTTACGCGCCTGTGAGTGGAGTGAAGAATCTCCCTGGGCCTTCAGGCTCTTAAGGATGCCGTCAATCATCCTGGGACGGAAGACATCGGCCTCCTGGTAGATGTCCCTCACTTTCTCAAGGCTGTCGGCAGATTCCGCGCAGCAGGTGGGAAGTTGGGCGAGGGTTGCAAGTTTTGCGGCGTTCTCGCTCTTATGGATATCCATATCCACGTATGTATCCTTTGCAATCTTCAGGGCCTTCTCCACGGGCATCTCAAGGCCGATACGCGCGGCTACGCAGAGGCCTGCCATAAGTTGGTAGATATCCGCGCTGCAGTCCGGGGAGCGCATCTCGAAGGTCTGCTTGGCGGTGGTATCAAGGGCAGAGGGAGTCTCCACGGGATTTGCCTTGGAGCACATGTCCTTCCCGGAACTCCAGCCAAGGGGTACGCGGACAAGGGCGCTGCGGTTGCAGTCACCCCAGCAAACGTTGGTGGGAGCCTCCTGATGGGGAACCAGGCGGAAGTATGAGGTGGGATTCTTGTTGCCGAAGGCGGTGATGGACGGAGCCATGGTCATGAGCCCGGCAATTGCGCGGAGCGCTTCCTCGGAGAGTTTTCCGTCTTTCCCAAGGGTGGCGTTCTTTCCATCTTTCATCAGGCGCATATGGATATGCATTCCGCTCCCTGCCTTGCCAACGGTGATCTTGGGGGCGAAACTCACATCCAGGCCATATCGGTATGCAAGGTTACGGATAACCCATTTTGCAAGGAGAAGCTGGTCTGCGGCGGTGTCAAGGGGGCAGGGGAGGAACTCTATCTCGTTCTGCTCGTAGACTTTGCCGTCAAGGGTGAAGTTTCCAACCTCACTGTGGCCGTACTTTATCTGGCCGCCGGTTTTTGCAACGTGGTCCATGCATTCCCTGCGGAAATCGTTCAGTTTTGCAAAGGGCTCACTCTCGTGGTAGCCTTTCTGGTCAGTGGCGGGGAAGAGTTTGTCTTCTTCCGTGATTACGTAGTATTCCAGTTCTCCCATGGCCTCAAACTGCATCCCCGTAGATGCCTCGAAGGCTTTTTCGGCCCTCATGAGGGTAGCGTGCGGGCCGCAGTCGAAGGGCTCTCCGCTTTTGTCGTAGAAGTCGCAGAGCATGCAAAGGGTGGGAATTTCGTTGAAGGGATCCACAAACGCCGTGCGGTAGCGGGGGATTACGTAAAGGTCACTGTTCCCGGCCTCTATGAATGAGGGGAAGAGGCTGGAGCCGTCCACTCGCTCTCCTTCCGTGAGGATTGTCTCCGCGTATGCGAGGCTGTTGACGGTGAAATTCAGGGTTTTCACCCTGCCGTCTTCGGCGGGATACATGAAGTCAACCATACGTATGCCTTTTTCAGTGATGAATCTTAGGAGATCGGCCCTGGTGAATTCACCGGGCCTTTTCTGGAGGTAGGCTACTACCTCGTTTGGGTTAAGTGCTATTAATGTGTCCATTATATCATAATTATGGTATGCAAAGTTACTTAATCCTTGCCGATTTAGCAATACCAAAAAAGCCAGCAATATGCTGACTTTTTTGTTTAGTAGACTACCCATTTAAATTATCGAACTTTTTTCGGCTTCTAAGGGTGATACAAGCCCGTTTTTCAAAACAACGGCTGGTCTACGTAGGGAGCTAAATGCGGATACTACTTGTAAACTCAAACTCTCTTTCAGTT
>JAFSPR010000111.1 GCA_017451395.1 Bacteroidales bacterium | reverse complement strand
CGCGTCCCGCAGTTTTTCTCCACCGGCCTTCCCACCGGCGTAAGGATGACGGCAAGGATGTTCTCCCTTGTCATCATAAACGTTCTGGTAGTGAACATGGCCGGATCCACCGCCATGGCCGCAATGGCCATCCAGAGAAACATCTCCACGGTGGTCCTCAGCGCCGTCGTGGGCCTTTCCGCCGCCGTCCTCACGCTCACGTCCCTCAGTTACGGGAAGCAGGACACGGAGGGTATGGGAGACGCCGTGCGCCTTGGATACAGGCATTCCTTCGGGGTTGTGGCAATATTCGCCACCATCCTCTTCTTTGCCGCGCCAGTAGTCATATCCCTATATCTTGACAGGGCCGATACCGCCTTCGGCCTCTCAGTTAAAGCCATCCGCTGGCTTGCGGCCTCGATGCCCCTCACCGCCTGGAACTGGTGCTTCGGCAGTTATCTCCACGGCATTGGGAAGATAGCCCTCTCCACCAGGCTCTTCATCTATGGAGAACTTGTAACACAGTGCTTTACTGCCCTTGTACTGGGGCTTATCTGGGGGGCCGACGGAATATTCGCATCCTTCGCCGTGAGCCAGGCCATCATTCTTGTCACGCTGGTTTCATACCGTCCAAAATTTTTCCTATCTTTGTAGGATTAAAGAATCCTCAGGGGAATGAACAGAAGAAGGCTCACCGCCATAGTCCTTGCCCTCGCGCTCTCCATCCCGCTCTGCGCCCAGAGCAAGGGAGAGAGTACCATTGTGTTCACTCCCCAGTGGACGGCCCAGGCGCAGTTTGCAGGCTACTACGCCGCCCTTGAACTTGGCTTCTACAAGGAAGAGGGCCTTGACGTAGTCATTGAGCACCCTAATGCCAGCCGCTCAGCCATAGACCGGCTGCGCAAGAATCAGAGCCAGATCACTACCCTTCCCCTCTCCCAGGCCATCTTCGCCCTGGACCACGGGGTGAACCTTGTGAACCTCCTCCAGACCTCCATGAACTGTTCCCTTATGATCATTTCAAGGCGCGGCGTGAACCCTCTGAAACAGAAAGGGGCCAGGGTTGCAAGTTTCAGGGCCGGCTACGACCAACTTGCAAGGGCGGTGGCCGGTGAACTTGGACTGGAGTATGAGTGGCTTGAAACGGCCAGTGTCCTTAACCTCTTCATAGCGGGGGCCGTGGACGCTTCCGTCGCCATGTCCTATAACGAATACTACCAGTTCCTTCAGACAGGCCTCATAGAGCGCAGTGATGACATAGTGTACCGTCTTTCAGACCACGGATACAACATCCAGGAGGAAGGGCTCTATATGACCAGGGAGGAGTACGACAAAAACCCGGAGCGCGCCCGCAGGTTCGCCCGCGCCAGCCAGAGAGGCTGGGAATGGGTGGCTTATCACCCGGAGGAAGCCCTGGAGATTGTGATGAAACAGATAAGGCGCAATCACGAAGCAACCAATCCCACCCTCCAGCGCCTTATGCTGGAAGAGGTCCTGGACCTTATGGAAGGCTATGAGAGCGGAGAGAGGGAATATGTCCTGAGGGAAGAGATGGTAAGTAAGGCCGCGACGCTTATGCTCAAGGCCG
Organism: Bacteroidales bacterium; assembly: GCA_017451395.1. Classification (GTDB taxonomy): domain Bacteria; phylum Bacteroidota; class Bacteroidia; order Bacteroidales; family UBA932; genus Cryptobacteroides. Next base: position 5,477 of record JAFSPR010000111.1, on the reverse strand, counting down.
GTATCATCCGGAAAGAACACACCATAAAGGAACTTCTGCCATGAAGACGGGACAAAGACTCAGGAGTTCGCTTTCTGCAAGGATCAGTCTCTGGACGGTCCTGTTTGCCGCGATAGTGTTCATCATCTCCATTTCCGTGGTGGCCTTCCGTTCCCGCAACGCCGTGAGGGAAGAGGCCATAAAAGGCGCCAACAGGGTGCTTGAGAACACCGTCCTCCGCACAAACTACATCCTGGAAGACGTGGAGGACCTTGCAAACAACCTTGAATGGCTGGTCCTCAAGGATCTGGACAACCCGGATGCAATGATGGAGTATTCCCACAACATCGTCCAGAACAACACCATCCTGAACGGCTGCTCCATATCCTTCGAGCCCTACTTCTATCCTGAGAAGGGAAAATACTTCAGCGCGTACTCCAACAACAACGGCAGGTACGTGTACACTATGCAGGAGGGATCGGACAACTACCAGTATTTCTACCTCAACTGGTATATGCTCCCAAAACTCCTGATGCAGCCCTGCTGGACGGAGCCCTACACCGACCAGGAGGAGGGGGACGAAGCCACTATGAACCTGGAGATGAACGTCTCCTACTGCAAGCCCATAATCGGCAATGACGGCAATTTCATCGGCGTGATATCCCTTGACATATCCCTCAAATGGTTGTCGGAGACAATATCGGCCGTAAAGCCATATCCAAACGCGTACGCATTCCTGCTTGGCCGCGGCGGCTCCTTCCTTGTGCACCCAGACCCTCAGAAACTCTTCTATGAGTCCTTCTTCACCCCGGGCCTTGTGGATGAGCTTTCCCCTGAGCAGAAGCAGCTTGGAAAGGACATGCTTGAGTGGAAGGAGGGCATTCGGAGGCTGGAAGTGGACGGAGACCCCAGCTTTGTCATCTTCAGGCCCATCCTCACAACAGGCTGGAGCCTTGCCATAGTGTGCCCGGAGTCGGACATTTTCGGCGGGTTCCGGCGCTTCAGGAACACCCTCCTCATAAGCCTCATCCTGGGGCTCATCCTGATGTTCCTGGTGATGTATTTCATCATCCATCGGCAGATAAAGCCCCTGAGGTCACTTGCCTCCCACGCAGAGACCATGGCTTCCGGAACCCTTGACGTGGAGCTTCCCCATATGGACAGGACCGATGAAATAGGCGTCCTCAACCGGGCGTTCCGCTATATGCAGGTGTCCCTTAGAAAGTATATCGACGAACTTACCACCGCCACGGCAAAGCGTGAAAGGATAGAGGGCGAACTCCAGATTGCCAGGGACATCCAGATGGGGATGGTCCCCAGCACTTTCCCCGCTTTCCCGGACAGGAAGGACATAGACCTTTACGCCTCCATGTCTCCCGCCAAGGAAGTTGGAGGAGACCTCTACGACTACTTCATAAAGGATCAGAACCTCTATTTTGCCGTTGCCGATGTAAGCGGCAAGGGCGTTCCCGCCAGTCTGTTCATGGCCGTCGTGAGGAACCTCTTCCGCGTGGTGGGATCGGCAGGCCTGCCCCCGGAGGAGATAGCCCGCCAGATCAACAACACCGTATCCGAGGACAATGAACAGCTGATGTTCATAACCATGTTCATCGGCCGGATAAACCTTGAGGACGGCAGCCTCGGTTTCTGCAACTGCGGCCATAATCCTCCGGTGCTCCTTAAGGAAAAGCCCGTATTTATGGAATGCGAGCCCAACGTTCCGCTTGGAATAGCCCCGGGATTCCAGTTCAAGGGCCAGAGCATCAGGGATTTCCGCGGCACGCCAATCCTCCTTTACACGGACGGCCTCAACGAGGCTGAGAATTCTGCCCACGAGGAACTTGGCAACGAGCGTCTCCTCCAGAGCCTCGCCGCCAATCCTTTCAAGGACGCGGAGGCAACGGTGCAGTTGCTCCAGGGGGTTGTATCGGCCCACGTTGGAGACGCGGAGCAGAGCGACGACCTAACACTTCTGTGTATAAATCTAAAACCATGAAACTCACACTTGCACTGATTGCGGTCCTATCCCTTGCCTTTTCCTGCGGCCCTTCCAGGCTTTCAAGGCAGGCACGCATAGATTCGGCCGTAGATTCCACGCTTTCGGAGATGAGCCTTGAAGACAAGGTGTGGCAGATCTTTATGGTGGGGACCCAGGAACTTCAGGACAGCCTCTGCCCTGTGGGCGGGGTTATCCTCTTCGGCTACGACGTAAAGGATTCGGCGGGGCTGGTACACCTTACCGACAGCCTCCACGCACTTCCGGGAAACCCCCTTGTCTCCATCGACGAAGAAGGCGGAAGGGTAGCGCGTATCGGCCGGAACAAGGCCTTCAATGTGCCCCGGATCCCCGCAATGAGCCAGGCTTCCGGCACGGAGGATGCGTATACGTTCGGAAATACCATCGGCCGGTATCTTGCCCTTTACGGGATAGACATCGATTTTGCTCCCGTGGCCGATGTAAACACCAATCCGCAGAACCCGGTCATTGGCGACAGGGCGTTTTCCGAAGATCCTTCGGATGCCGCAGAAAAGGTGGTAAAATACCTCCAGGGCCTTTCAGATGCTGGAATCTATGGCTGCCTCAAACACTTCCCCGGCCACGGAGACACCCAGACTGACTCACACTTCGGCTATGCCCAGAGCCTCAAGACCTGGGAGGAACTCCTCACCTGCGAGATGATTCCCTTCAAGGCCGGAATTGAGGCTGGGACCCCGCTTGTTATGACGGCGCATATTGCGGTGCCGTCCGTAACGGGTTCAAATATCCCTTCAACTCTGTCTCCCCTTATGCTTACGGAAAAACTCCGCGGGGAACTTGGCTATGACGGGATAATCATCACTGACGCCCTAAGGATGGGCGCCATTTCAAAGGAGTACTCTTCCGGTGAAGCCGCTGCTTTAGCCTTCATTGCCGGGGCCGATATCCTCCTTCTCCCGGAGAATCCCCTTGAGGCATTCCAGGGTGTTATGGGCGCAATTGAGGACGGAAGGATCACTCAGGAGCGCCTGGACGCAAGCGTCCGCCGCATACTTGAACTGAAATTTTCCAAATCCATAAACTGATATGTCAGAAAAACTTTACAGGGTCGAGAGTGACCTTATCGGTGAACTCCAGGTTCCCGCCAACGCGTACTATGGTGTCCAGACACAGCGCGCCATCAACAATTACAAGATCTCAAACACGCATATGCGCGACTATCCTGAGTACATCATTGCAATTGCCTACGTGAAGATGGCCGCGGCAGAGGCCAATGCCCGCCTGGGCGTTCTTGACCGCAAAATTGCCGATGCTATTGTTGCGGCCTGCAAGGAGATTGTGGGCGGTGCGCTCTGGGACCAGTTCCCCGTGGATATGATGCAGGGCGGCGCCGGCACATCCGTGAATATGAATGCCAACGAGGTTATTGCAAACCGCGCCCTGGAACTTATGGGCCACAAGAAGGGAGAGTACCAGTTCTGCTCCCCCAACGACCACGTTAACTGCGCCCAGTCCACAAACGACGCCTATCCCACCGCGTTCCGCTATACCTTCGTGCGCATGAACCGCAACCTTGTGAAGGCCCTGGAAGACCTGATTGAGGCTTTCCGCGCCAAGGGCGACGAATTTTCCGATATCCTCAAGATGGGCCGCACGCAGCTTCAGGACGCCGTTCCTATGACTTCCGGCCAGGAATTCCACGCCTTTGCAACCAATCTCAAGGAAGAACTTGCGAACCTTGAGAGGAACGTGGTCCTTCTGAAGGAAATCAATATGGGGGGCACGGCCATCGGCACCGGCCTCAACGCCGTTCCCGGCTTTGCGGAACTCTGCACTTCCCTTATGAGCGAGTTCACCGGAGACAAGTTTGAAGTGGCCGAAGACCTTGTGGAGGCAACCCCCGATACCGGCGCTTACGTGAGTTATTCCGCAGCCCTCAAGAGACTTGCCGTCAAACTCTCCAAGATCTGTAATGACCTCAGGCTAATGGCTTCAGGTCCCCGCTGCGGCCTTCACGAGATAAATCTCCCCGCAATGGCTCCCGGCTCATCAATTATGCCCGGCAAGGTGAACCCCGTTATCCCGGAGGTAACCAACCAGGTGTGCTTCAAGGTTATCGGCAACGACACCACCGTGGCATTCGCCGCCGAGGCCGGTCAGTTGCAGCTCAACGTTATGGAGCCCGTCATCGCAGAGAGCATCCTTGAAAGCCAGACCTGGCTCACCAACGCAATGAACACCCTGCGTGAAAAGTGCATCGTGGGCATCACCGTGAACGCAGAGCATTGCTACAATATGGTGAAGAACTCCATCGGCATTGTTACCGCCCTTAATCCCTACATCGGCTACAAGGCTTCCACCAAGGTTGCCAAGGAGGCCCTGGAAACAGGCGGCAGCGTTTATGACCTTGTGCTGGAGCACGGCCTTATGACCAAGGAGAAACTTGACGAGGCCCTGGATCCCGCCGCGATGACAAAGCCCCACGAACTTCTGAAATAACTGATTTTCAGCGCTTTAGCAGTATAGCGGTGCACCGTGCGGTGCACCGCTATACTGTCATTTGGCTGATACTCAGCGGATTACGGGAAAAAGGTGGTACTTTGCGCCGGGTTCCGGAGTTATGATCCTGGCCTCGGTTTTTGAGTCGTCCTTGGGGTCAAGATACTTGTACACAAGGGCTTTGCCGCCGGAGAGCCAGAATCCGCTCTCTTCCCCAAGGGCCGGTGGCAGAAGGAGGGAAATGTACGTGTGCTCCGTCTTGTGCATGAAGGCCATGCTCACTTCTCCGTTTGTGGTCTCGGTTACGCGGACAAGCTTGCAGTTGTCAAGCAGCCACTGCGCCTCCGACTCAGAAGGGTTTCTCCACTGCGGACCATAATGGACAGTTGAAAGGTCTGCGCCGTCCACCCACGGGAAAAGGGCGTTGTCGTACACAAAATGGTTTGCCCAGGCAACGCCGGTGTCAAACGGCTTTCTGCCGGAATCCATCGTGCCGTACTCTCCTGCAATCTCATATAGGGGGGTGAGACTGGACTTTTCCATATTAACCATGGATATGCCCCACTGCTGCTTGTCAAGGTCAAGGTCACTGTATGAGGCTGCAGACGGATCATAAATAGAGAACATCAGCCCCTTTCCTTCCACTTGCATTCCGGGCATATTGGCGGACACGGTCATCATCTCTATTTTCCCCAGTCTGATGTCCTCTCCCACATATGTGTTGCCGTTGAAATGGACCTCGCAGCCATAGGTGATGGGTTTGTCGAAACTGATGGTGCGGGCCTTGGTGTCCAGCGTATATCCGACGGTGCGGTATGCTCCGGAAGGAAACACCACGGTGGCTTTCCCGTCTTTGAATGTGAATTCCGCCGCAACGAGGTTGTCATCGGCATCCTTATAATGCATCCTGCCAATCTCCTGCTGGCCATAAGGGCCCTTCAGGCCGCTCACGGCCCAAATCTGCCCTTCAAGATCAAAGTCTTCATATCTTATATCCAGCCCGAAAGGGTTCAGTCCGCTG
>JAFSPR010000110.1 GCA_017451395.1 Bacteroidales bacterium | reverse complement strand
CAGTTGGGTTGCCTTAATTAGGCTTCCTTATTCTCTACGTAGACTTTCTCGCGGATGCGGGCCTTCTTACCGGTGAGGTCACGGAGGTAGAAGATACGTGCGCGACGCACTTTACCGAACTTGTTAACCTCAATGCTGTCAATGAACGGGCTCTGGTAAGGGAAAATTCTCTCTACGCCAACGCCGCTGGCAATTTTACGGACGGTGAAAGTCTTTGTGAAAGCATCCTGACCGCTGATCTGGATAACCACTCCGCGGAACTTCTGGAGTCTCTCTTTATCACCTTCCTTGATTCTGTAGGTAACGGTGATTGTGTCACCGGCCTTGAATTCCGGGTAGGAAGCGGCTTTATCATTCTGGAAAGCCTGCTCTGCAATTTTTATCAAATCCATAATTTCTAAATCTCTTTATGCAACATTGCGGTTTGGCTCCTGACAAGAGGTTGCGTTGTTTTGGGACTGCAAAGGTAGTAATTTTTCTAAAAGTACCAAAACTTTTTAAAAGATTTTTTAGAAAATATTTTTCACCTTGTCAAAAGTGTTCTTGTCTTCCCTGGTAAGATCCGGCTGGAAACTGGAACTGCCCTTCATCTTTTCAAGCGCCTCCTTCTCCTCACGGGACAGTTTGTGGGGCACCCACACCTGGAATTTCACGTATAGGTCTCCGTTTCCGCGGCCATAGCCCTGCACGCTGGGAAGGCCCTTCCCGCGCAGTTTTACAACGGTTCCGGACTGGGTTCCGGGCTCTACCTTTACTTTATAACTGCCGTCCAGGCACGGGATGCTTACCTCGCAGCCAAGCATAGCGTCCAGAACGGAAATTATACGGGTATGGAAGAGGTTGTTGCCGTCTCTCTGGAGTTGCGGATGAGGGACCTCGCTGATAACCACCAGGAGGTCTCCGTTCACGCCGCCGCGTGGAGCCGCGTGGCCCTCTCCGCGTATTGTAAGTTGCATTCCGTCCTCTACGCCGGCGGGGATATGGACCTTCACAAGTTCACGCTTTCTCTCAAGGCCGGTGCCGTTACAGCGCCTGCAGGGGTTGGAAATAATCTTGCCTTCTCCCTGGCACTGGGGGCACGTGCCGATAGTATATCCCACGCCGAAAAGGCTGCGGGTCTGCTGCCTTACGCGGCCCTGACCGCCGCAGGTAGGGCAGGTTTTTATATCGGCCTCACTCTTGGCGCCGCGGCCGCCGCAATCCGGGCAGGGACGGGCCCTTTCAAGGGAGATTTCCTTGTCACAGCCGCTGGCAATCTCTTCAAGTGTGAGTTTCACGGACGTGCGGATATCACGGCCCCTGAGTACCCTGGTGCCGGATTCCTGCTGGCCGAAGCCGCCGAAACCGCTGCCGCCGAAGCCTCCGAAATCAAAGCCGAAACCGCCGCCGAAGATATTGCGGAGGAAGTCGTTGATATCCATTCCGCCGAAGTCGAAGCCGCCGGCGCCGCCGCCCATCTGCTCCGCTGCAAAGCCGAATTGGTCGTATTTGGCCCGCTTGTCAGGGTCACTCAGGACAGAATATGCCTCCGCGGCCTCCTTGAAGTTTTCCTCGGCAGTTTTTTTCTCCGCGTCACTGCCGTTCACCCAACGGTCCGGATGCCATTTGAGCGCCAACTTGCGGTAGGCGCTCTTAATTTCATCGGCCGTGGCTTTCTTGTCTACGCCAAGGACCTCGTAGTAATCTCTTTTCTGTGCCATAACTTATGCTCCAACAACAACTTTGGCATAACGGAGGACCTTCCCGCCAAGGGTATAGCCGGTTTGGACCACGTCTATCACCTTGCCCTTCAGGGACTCTTCCGGGGCGGGGAAAGTGGTAACTGCCTCGTGGAGTTCAGTGTTGAACTCCTCCCCCTTTGCCTCAATCTTCTCCAGGCCCTTGCCTTTAAGGTAGGACATCAGTTTCCCGAAGATCATCTCCGTGCCCTCCTTGGCGGCGTCACTGTCCGTGCTCTTCTGAAGGGCGTCAAGGGCAATTTCGCAGTCGTCCAGGATGGGAAGGAGCCCCTTAATGGTATCTGATGCGGCCGATTCCGTAAGCGAAAGCCTTTCCTCTGCCGTGCGGCGGCGGAAAGTGTCGAATTCGGCCATAAGGCGGATGTAATCCGCTTTGGAATCAGAGGCCTTTTTCTCGGCCTCCTCCTTGGCGGCTTTCACCTCCTCAAGTTCTTCCTTCAATCCTTCTACACGCGCTTCAAGGGCGGCAAGTTTCTTGCCGTCTGCGGGCGCTTCCGTATTCTTGTTTTTCTTTTCTGCCATAGTTTAGTACTGATTGTGCCTCAGTACATATCAAATTGCCTGCCAAGCCCCCGCGTTATGACAATATGTCAGTTATGACATAAAGGGAGAATGGAAGTAAGGGATGCCGTTTTCGGAGAACAACCTGGCCGATACATCCATGGGAATGAAAAAGCCCTCCTCCCCCGTCTGTACCCATATATCGAAGGCCGCTACCTGAAGGATTCCCCCTGTATAGCCTATGCCGCTGATGCAGATGCACTCTGCATCATGCGCCATTGCCTCCACAAGGGCCCAGATCATATTGAAGCCCCTTACTATACCGTCCGGGAGCATTGCTGAATCCGGCCCGCCCGGAAGGCCGTCGATGTGAACGGACTCTCCGTCACAGATGATGTGAATGTGATACTCCATAACTTCAAAGTTTTCCGTGAAGTTACGGCCGATGTCCCCGGCTCTCCAAATTTTGGCAAGGCTTGCCAAGATTTGGCGATTCCGGAAAAAATGCTATGAACCAAGCAGGTAAGTTCGTCCAACCGTCGCAGGTCACAGGCCAAACCGTCGCAGGTCTGCTTTTTTGCTGTCACCTGCGACGCAAATCGGCCACAGGAGCAAAAAAACGTCGCAGGTCCGGCGTTTTTTACAGACCTGCGACGGAAAACGCATTCACCTGCGACATTTCATCCACCGACCTGCGACGGAAAACGTCAGGACCTGCGACGCCCACACAAAAAAACAACCACCCCGCTGCGGGATGGTTGCCGTTTTGAACCTTTAGGCTGCAATGATTATTTCTTGCGGCTCTTGTATCTCTG
>JAFSPR010000109.1 GCA_017451395.1 Bacteroidales bacterium | reverse complement strand
TTCTCCACGGCTCCAGTTCCGTTCCCCAGGAGTATGTAGACATGATCAACGAACTCGGTGGAAAACTCCCGGATGCAGTCGGTATTCCTGAGGAGCAGCTCCGCGAGGCCTCCAAGAGCGCAGTTTGCAAGATCAACATCGACTCCGACAGCCGCCTTGCAATGACCGCCGCCATCCGCAAGGTCTTCCACGACAAACCCGGTGAGTTCGATCCCCGCAAGTACCTCGGCCCTGCCCGCGACGAAATGAAGAAACTCTACATCCACAAGATTGTGAATGTGCTTGGTTCCAACGGCAAGGCTTAAGCCCGCGTGGAAGCAAGTTGCTGAAAATCAGTGATTTAACCAAAAGAGGGCGCGGAAATTTCCGCACCCTCTTTTGCGTAATACGCTAACTATCAGTTACTTATCTCCACGCCTCCTGTACCAAAGGAAGAACAGCAGGCCGGAAATGGCAAATGTTGCTATCCCAATCCATGGCGCAAGGCCGGTTGGAAGGCGGAAGCCTATCTTGTCTACAAGGATGAAAGTGGTGCAGACGGCTGTCATAAACATTGCCGGAAGAAGGGTGATGAGGAATGCTCCGCCCCGGCGCTTCAGAGTGAGATAGACCGTGGCGGTCCAGAGCATGAAGGCCGCCAGCGTCTGGTTGCTCCAGCCAAAGTAGCGCCAGATTACGTTGAAGCCGTTTGCATCGGCAATATTATACCAAAGGAGAAGGGCCGATGCCCCGAACATGGGGATGGCGATCCACAGGCGCTTCCAGATGCCTTTCTGCTCCAGGCGCAGGAAATCGGCCACAATGAGGCGGGCGCTGCGGAACGCGGTGTCTCCGGAGGTGATGGGCGCGGCCACAACGCCGATTATTGCAAGGATGCCGCCGAAGAGCCCCAGCCAGCCCTCGGAGACCTTTGTCACAACCGTAGGCGCGGCAGCGGCGGTGGTGGAACCAACCTCTGCTGCGCCGCCGTCAAAGAAGAACCAGGAGGAGACTGCCGCCCAGATGAGAGCAACCAGGCCTTCCGTTATCATTGAGCCGTAGAATACGGGACGGCCCAGTTTCTCGTTCTTTATGCAGCGGGCCATAAGCGGGCTCTGGGTGGCGTGGAAGCCGGAAATTGCGCCGCAGGCAATGGTGATGAAAAGGCAGGGGAAGATGGGCTGGTCCTTGAGGCCGGCTTTTTCACTCCATCCCCCAAGTCCGTCCCAGATTTCCGGAAGCGAAGGCCATTTCACAAAAAGGCACACCATCAGGGCCGCGGCCATAAAAAGAAGCGCAGCCGCAAAGAAGGGATATACTTTGCCGATGAGTTTGTCTATGGGAAGGAGCGTTGCCACTACATAATAAAGGAATATGGCTCCCACCCAAAGCATAATGGAGCCACTGGAGCCGTCTCCGGCAATGTCTCCAAGGATGAGGGCGGGGCTGTAGACGAACACCGTTCCCACAAGAAGAAGCAGGATCATACTGAAAACCAGCATCACGGTCTTGGTGCGCTTTCCAAGGTATTCCCCTACAAGTTCCGGGAAACTGGCGCCTCCGTGGCGGACGGAGAGCATTCCGCACATATAGTCATGGACAGCGCCGGCAAAAATGCAGCCAAGGACTATCCACAGATAACTTGCAGGGCCGAACTTTGCTCCCATAATGGCTCCGAAGATGGGGCCGGTTCCGGCTATGTTGAGGAACTGGATCATATATACCTTCCAGGTGGGAAGGGCAATGTAATCAACGCCGTCCGCCTTGGTTATAGCCGGGGTTTTGCGGGAAGGGTCAGGGCCGAAGATCCGGTCTACCAATGCTCCATAGAGAATATAGCCAAGCACAAGGGCCAGGATACTGAGAAGAAAGGATAGCATATTGCTGGTTTTAGGTTACCCAAAGTTACTGCTTTTATTGAAAAAATGCTTATTTTTGACGGATAAAAATAATTGCACGTATGAAAAGAGTTGTTATTCTGGGGCTTATCCTGGCACTGGTATCGGCCTGCTGCGGGAGGAGTGAATTCAAGTCCTCGTTTGTAACCCTCACGGACGCCGTTCCGGATGCCATCCTTGAAATCCGATACTTCGGCACCTATAACTTTGTAGGGGAGCGCATTGACGGCTATCTCCAGCCCACCGCCCTTCTCACTAAGGAGGCGGCCGATTCCCTGAGGGCGGTCTCAGATGACGTGAGGGCCCTTGGATACAGGCTCAAGATCTACGATGCTTACAGGCCCCAACGTGCCGTGGACCATTTTGTGCGCTGGGCCGCAGATGTCCCGGACACACTTATGAAGGCATATTTCTACCCCGACCTTGACAAGAGCGTCCTCTTCCAGCAGGAATACATAATGGAAAAAAGCGGCCATACACGCGGTTCCACCGTTGATCTCACCCTCTTTGACATGGCCACGGAAAAGGAACTGGATATGGGCGGCACCTTCGACTGGTTCGGCCCCGAAAGCCACCCGGATTTCTGCGGAGACCCCGACTCGGGCCTTTATAATCCCGTGCCTTCTCCCGCAGGCAGGCTCATCACGGAGGAGCAGTTCCGTAACCGATTAATCCTAAGGCACGCAATGCTCCGCCACGGCTTCAAGCCGCTTGACAGCGAGTGGTGGCACTTCACGCTGAAAAAGGAGCCTTTCCCGGAAACCTACTTTGACGTTCCGGTGAAACAGCTCCAGCGTTGCAAATAAACGCGGAAAAGCGTATCTTTGCGTCTCTTATTTGAAAACTATGGGAAGAATAATACTTACCGGAGACCGCCCTACCGGCAAACTCCATCTTGGACATTACGTTGGATCACTCCGTAACAGGGTGCTCCTTCAGAACGAAGGCAACTATGACCGTATGTTTGTGTTCATCGCAGACGTGCAGGCCCTCACAGACAATGCCGATAACCCTGAGAAGGTTCGTCAGAACATCATAGAGGTGGCACTGGATTACCTTTCCTGCGGCCTGGATCCTTCCAAGGTTACCCTCTTTATCCAGAGCCAGATCCCTGAACTTCACGAGATGACCCAGTTCTTCTCCAACCTTGTCACCGTGCAGCGCCTTCAGCGCAACCCTACCGTGAAAACGGAAATGGCGCTCCGCGGCTTTGAGGGCGGTGCAACCGACGACAACAAGCGCGGCCTTCCCGTGGGATTTTTCACATATCCAATATCCCAGGCGGCCGATATCTGCTTCTGCAAGGCAACTACCGTCCCCGTGGGAGAAGACCAGGAGCCTATGATTGAGCAGTGCCGTGAGATTGTCCGCAGTTTCAACGGCACCTACAAGTGCAATGTACTTGTGGAGCCTGAGATCCTCCTTCCCTCCAACCTTGCCTGCCGCCGCCTCCCCGGAACAGACGGCAAGGCCAAGATGTCAAAGTCCCTTGGCAACTGCATCTATCTTTCCGACGATGCCAAGACAATGGAGCAGAAGGTGAAGGGAATGTTCACTGACCCTGGCCACCTGAGGGTGGAAGACCCCGGCAAGGTTGAAGGCAACACGGTTTTCACCTATCTGGATGCGTTCTGTGAGGAAGGAGACTTTGAGAAGTTCTGGCCTGAGTACAATAACCTTGATGAACTCAAGGACCACTACCGCCGCGGCGGCCTTGGAGATATGAAGTGCAAGAAGTTCCTCATAAATGTCCTCAATGACCGTCTGGAACCCATCCGCGCCCGTCGTCACGCCTATGAGCAGGATATCCCGGCCGTGTATGAGATCCTCCGCAAGGGTTCAGAAGCAGCCCGTGAGGTTGCCGCCGCCACGCTCCATGAGATGAAGGACGCAATGCAGATCAATTACTTTGACGACGCAGCCCTCATAGCAGAGCAGGCGGCAAAGTACCGTGGAGACAAGTAACTGATACTTAGCGTGTTACGCAAAAGAGGGTGCGGATTATTCCGCACCCTCTTTTGGTTAAATCACTGATTTTCAATCAATTATCCCCACGCGGCTTATTGCTCGTCGGGACCCTGATCCTGAGGACCGGGCTGAGGACCGCCCTGGAACGGGCCCTGAGGGCCGCCCTGAGGACCTGCCTGACCCTGCTGGCCGGCCTGGTACATCTTCTCGAATGCCTTGTTGAGGGCCTCGGAGTACTTATCGATATCGGCCATATTCTGAGCCTTGACGGCTTCCTTGAGGGCATTGCAGTTGGTTTCAACCTCGCTCTTGATATCGGCAGGAACTTTGTCGCCGTTCTCCTTCAGGAATTTTTCTGCCTGGAAGGTGAGGGCGTCGGCGCTGTTGATCTTGTCGATGCGCTCCTTCTCTGCCTTGTCTGCTGCCTCGTTGGCCTTTGCTTCGTCCCTCATACGCTGGATTTCGGCGTCTGAAAGGCCGCTGGAGGCCTCGATGCGGATGTGCTGCTCCTTGCCGGTAGCCTTGTCCACTGCAGAGACGTACAGGATACCGTTGGCGTCAATGTCAAAGGTAACTTCAATCAGGGGCACGCCGCGGGGTGCGGGAGCAATGCCGTCCAGGTGGAAGATGCCGATCTGCTTGTTGTCCTTTGCCATGGGACGCTCACCCTGGAGTACGCGGATCTCTACGCCGGGCTGGTTATCTGCAGCCGTGGAGAAGATCTGGCTCTTCTTTGCAGGGATGGTGGTGTTACTCTCGATGAGTTTTGTCATCACGCCGCCGAGGGTTTCGATACCAAGGCTAAGAGGTGTGACATCCAGAAGAAGCACGTCCTTCACGTCACCGGCCAGGACACCGCCCTGGATGGATGCGCCGATAGCGACAACTTCGTCGGGATTCACGCTCTTGTTGGGCTCCTTGCCGAAGAAGTTCTTCACGAGTTCCTGCACATAAGGGATACGGGTGCTGCCGCCCACGAGGAGGACCTCGTCAATGTCTGAAGGGTTCAGATGGGCATCGCTCAGGGCCTGACGGCAAGGGGCGATTGAGCGCTGGAAGAGGGCGTCTGAAAGCTGCTCGAACTTAGCCCTTGTGAGGGTCTTTGCAAGGTGCTTGGGAACGCCGTCCACAGGCATGATGTAAGGGAGGTTGATCTCAGTTGAAGTCTGGCTGGAGAGTTCGATCTTTGCTTTCTCTGCAGCCTCCTTAAGACGCTGGAGGGCCATAGGATCCTTCTTGAGGTCAAGGCCGCCGTTCTCTGCGGCGAACTCCCGTGCCAGCCAGTCGATGATAACCTGATCGAAGTCGTCACCGCCAAGGTGGGTGTCGCCGTTGGTGGAAAGGACCAAGAACACGCCGTCTCCGAGTTGGAGGATGGAGATATCGAAGGTACCGCCGCCAAGGTCATACACTGCAACCTTCATGTCCTTGTCCTTCTTGTCAAGGCCGTATGCAAGGGCCGCTGCGGTGGGTTCGTTGATGATACGCTT
>JAFSPR010000108.1 GCA_017451395.1 Bacteroidales bacterium | reverse complement strand
CAGAAACCCGACAAGGTGATTATGCTCGAAGGCACCGACACCGTGGGACGTTTCGAGTTCAGACCCCTTGAGCCTGGCTACGGACAGACCATCGGCAACGCCCTCCGCCGCATCCTTCTCGCCTCATTGGAGGGATTTGCCATTTCCCAGATCAAGATCGAGGGTGTCCAGGACGAATTCCAGACCATCCCCGGCGTGATCGAGGGAATGCAGGACATCATCCTTAACCTCAAGCAGGTGCGTCTTCGCAGGATGGTGGACACTGTAGACTCCGAAGTGGCTTCCATCACAATCAGCGGAAAATCCGAATTCACCGCTGAGGACATCTCCAAAGGATTGTCTTCTTTCAAGGTGTTGAATCCTGAGCTTCACATCTGCTCGCTGGAGCCTTCCGTAAAGATCGTCATTTCCCTTACAGTCACCAAGGGCCGTGGATTCGTGCCCGCAGAGGAGGAGAGGGATGAGAATACGCCCATCGGCACAATTCCCGTGGACGCCATCTACACCCCTATCCGTAAGGTCAACTGGACCGTGGAGAACTACCGTGTGGAGCAGAAGACCGACTACGAGAAACTCAACCTTGAGATTGTAACCGACGGTTCCATTTCCCCGGAGGCCGCCCTGCAGGATGCGGCAAATATCCTCATCTATCACTTCAAGCTTTTCACCGACGACAAGAAGATCGCAATCGAGTCTGCAGTGGAAACTGACAGCAAGGAACTTGACGAGGAGTCCCTGAGGATGCGTCATCTCCTTCTTACCAAACTCTCCGATATGGGCCTCAGCGTTCGCGCATTCAACTGCCTGAAGGCTGCCGATATCGACACTTTCGCAGACCTTGTGTCCTACAGCCGCGCCGAACTTATGAAGTTCCGCAACTTCGGCCGCAAGTCCCTCAACGAAATTGACCTCCTGGTAGAGAAGATGAAACTTTCCTTCGGTATGGATGTCACCAAGTACAATATTGAACCTAAGAAAAAGATCGTTTAACAATGAGACACAATAGAGCAGTCAATCATCTTGGTCGTCAGAGCGGTCACCGCAAGGCGATGCTCGCAAATATGGCATCCTCCCTCATCCTGAAGAAGAGGATCACCACCACCGAGGCTAAGGCAAAGGCCCTCAAGCCCTACCTTGAACCCCTCGTGACCAAGTCAAAAGAAGATACAACTCACTCCCGCCGCATTGTCTTCAGTTATCTGAAGGACAAGGAGGCAACTGCAGAACTCTTCCGCACCATCGCTCCCAAGGTGGCCGATCGTCCCGGTGGATACCTCCGTATCCTCCACACCGGCTTCCGCCAGGGTGACGCAGCAGAAATGGTTCTTGTAGAGTTTGTGGACTTCAACGAGGCAGCGCTTGCTTCCGGCAAGAAAGAGGCCAAGAAGACCACCCGCCGCAGCCGCGCAAAGAAGGCCGAGGCCGCTCCCGCAGAAGAGGCCCCCGCAGCCGAAGCACCTGCAGCAGAGGCTCCCGCAGCAGAGTAAGAAAGTAACCTTTTCGGTAAAAAAAGTCCGGTTCCAATTGGAGCCGGATTTTTTATTTTTAACTATCTTTGTTGAAACCAATTGAAACTGACATGCTGAAACGTGTACTTTTTGTCCTTCTGGCGCTCTTGCCCGTAACCCTTTCTGCCCAGCAGAATATCGGCCGGAAAACGGAAACAGTACGTTCTCCGGAGGTGAATCCTGACGGCTCCGTCACGTTCCGCATTTATGCCCCCAAGGCCCATAACGTGACCGTGATAGGGGACTGGATTAACGGAATTGCGCCCCTTACGGAAGGGGAAGGCGGCGTGTGGGAGTATACCACCGCTCCGCTTCCGTCGGAACTCTATACCTATCGGTTATATGTGGACGGGCTTATCGGCCTTGATCCCGGAAATCCCTTTACCCTGAGGGATGTGGGCTACACGTTCAGTTATTTCTACGTGGACGGGGACAAGGCCTCATATTATCAGGTTCAGGACGTCCCTCACGGCAATGTGGAGCAGATCTGGTACCGCTCCGGCGCCACCGGGAAGGACCGCAGGCTAAGCGTTTACCTTCCTGCCGCATATGACGGCAAGAAGAAGTTCCCGGTGCTGTATCTCCTTCACGGCAGCGGCGGAGACGAGAACGCCTGGCTGGAACTTGGAAAGACCGCAAGGATTATGGATAACCTCATCGCAAGGGGAGAGGCCGTCCCTATGATTGTTGTGATGCCTAACGGAAATATCGGCGCACAGGCCGCTCCGGGTGAGACTCCGGACAACCTCGCCTTCCGTCCCGTTATGTCGGACCAGATTCCAAGCAGTTACAAAAACGGCACGTACGAGTCTTCCTTCGGGGAAATAGTTTCCTTTATTGACGGCCGATACAAGACCGTCCGTAGCCGCCAGTCAAGGGCTGTCGCAGGCCTTTCAATGGGCGGATTCCACTCCCTGTACATATCTCTGAACCACCCGGACCTCTTCTCCTGGACGGGTCTTTTCTCCGCCGGCCTGGTGTCCCAGTTCAAGTCCGACCTTGACGTTTATTCAAACCGGGAGGCCAAACTCAGGGCCTATGAGAAGAAGGGCTGCAACCTGTTCTGGATAGCAATCGGCGAGGAAGATTTCCTCTACGACATAAATACGGATTTCCGCGCGGAACTTGACGCCCTGGGCTTCCCCTACGAGTACCACGAATCTTCCCGCGGCCACCTCTGGTGCAACTGGCGCCAGTACCTCCTGCTGTTTGCTCCAAGGCTGTTCAGATAATCCCGTCCGAGTGGCACCCGGCATCTCTTCAGGACCGGAATTGGCCGATTTTGGTCTTGATGGCGTGCTGTAGCATCTCTCCAGGACCGGATTTCCGGGATTTCGGTCTTCGTGCGGTGCTAAAGCGGATGAAACGCAAAAACGCCCCACATTGCTGTGAGGCGTTTTTTGGAGCGGAAAACGAGACTCGAACTCGCGACCCCGACCTTGGCAAGGTCGTGCTCTACCAACTGAGCTATTTCCGCGTTGGGAATGCAAAGGTACAATCTTTTTTTGAACTTGCAAATTTTTTAACAAATTTTTTAATGTGATTGTTTTCCTTATAGTTGATTTGTGCAACGAGAGAAAAAATAATTATATTTGTATGACGCTGACTATAAACACTTAAAACAAATATCATTATGAAATAAGTTATCTCCCTCCTCTTTGCGCCCCGCCTGTTCAAAAAATGATTGTCTAGAAACATAGTTATTTACATAATCCTCGAGTTATGAAACACATTACAAAATTCTTCATTGTAGCAGCGATTGCTTTTCTTGGGAGCGTGACTCTCCGGGCTCAGCAAGCAAGTGGCAACCTTCACTATTTGGGAAGAGGTGACTTTGTTATAAACGGATCCCCACTGGCAGAAGAAGAAATGTACAATCTCATTGGAGATAAGGTTTATTATGAGACCTATCTGTCTGCGCAAAAACAGCGCAAGGCAGGACTGCCTATTGGTATTGTGGGTGCGGGCTTGCTTGGCGCAACTACGGCTTGGTATGCAGTTGCTATAGACGCTAATTGGATACACGAGGAACCTGTTGTCATATCCTCCGCGATAGGGTGGGGAATCGGAGCGATTGCTTCTGCCGGATTCGCCTTTTATATCATTGGCAATAAACGCTTGAAATGGATTGCCGAGGACTACAACCGCCGGAACGGATTCGCCGCCTCCTTCCAAGTTGGCCCTACTCCCAATGGCGTAGGTGTGCTTTTGAGCTTTTAGAACAAAACAAAAACGCCTCGCAGCAATGCGAGGCGTTTTGGAGCGGAAAACGAGACTCGAACTCGCGACCCCGACCTTGGCAAGGTCGTGCTCTACCAACTGAGCTATTTCCGCAAATGTTAAAGAAATTTGTGGTTCTTTTGGCTGCGCCTCAGAAAAGTAAACTTTTCACTCGGCTTGCACAAAAGTTCCGCGTTGGGAATGCAAAGGTACAATCTTTTTTGAACTTGCAAACTTTTTAACAAATTTTTTAATGATATTGTTTTCAAGACGCATTTGCAGATGCAACGATTGAAAAAAATAATTATATTTGTATGACATTGACTACAAACACATAAAAACCAATATCATTATGAAAAAAGTTATCTCCCTCCTCCTTTGCGGCGTGATCGTTCTCAGCTGCGGTATGTCAAACCTCGGTAAGGGCTCCCTCATCGGCTCCGGCGCAGGCGCAGTCCTTGGTGCAGGTATCGGCTACCTTATCGGCCAGAACGGTGAAGGCGCTGCAATTGGCGCAGCAGTAGGTACTGCAGTCGGCGCAGGCACCGGTGCCCTTATCGGTAACGCTATGGACAAGAAGGCCAAGGAACTTGCAGAACTTGAGAACGCCCAGGTAGAAACCACCACGGACGTAAACGGCCTCAAGGCCATCAAGGTCACCTTCGACAACGGTATTCTCTTCGACTTCAACAAGTCTTCCCTCAAGGCCGAAGCCAAGAAGGAACTGGACAAGTTCACCACGGATATGGCCGATATGCCCCTTGCCAACATCAATGTCTATGGCCACACTGACAACATCGGCTCAGAGGAAGCAAACCAGAAGGTGTCAGACCAGCGCGCAGTCGCCGTTTCCAACTACCTCATCAAGAAGGGTATCGACAAGAACCGCATCGCTGCTGAAGGCCTTTCCTTCAACTTCCCTGTAGCAGACAACGCCACCGAGGCCGGCCGTGCCCAGAACCGCCGCGTTGAAATCTACATCAGCGCCTCCGAGGATATGGTGAAAGAGGCCGAGGCCGCTGCAGCACAGCAGTAGTCTTTCGCTTCAGCACGGCTTTAGGCCGTGGAGTTAACACGCTGATAATCAGCGAAAAACGCAAAAACGTCTGCCTAAATCCCGGCAGACGTTTTTATATAATCGGCCGAAAATCAGAGACTTAACTCCACGGCTGCCTTTTCCCCTTTTTTAACTATCTTTGTGAAAACAATGAAAATATGGAAAACACATCGGCAGAAAGGATAGAGGAACTGGTCCTTAAGCAGAGGGAGTTTTATGCAACAGGCGCTACCCGTGACGTGAAATGGCGCGTAGGGCAACTGAAGGCCTTCCAGGCGGGCCTCCAGAAGTGGGAGAAGCACATCATGGATGCCCTGTGGCAGGACCTTCACAAGAGTTACGAGGAGGCTTACATCTCTGAGTTCGGCCTGGTTTACGGGGAAATCAGAGAAGCGATCCGTAAAACGCCCAGATGGGCAAGGCGAAGGAGCAGGCCCACTCCTCTTACCGTGCTTCCCTCATCCAGTTACATCGTTAGGGAGCCGCTTGGCTGCACGCTCATCGTGAGTCCCTGGAACTATCCGGTGCAGTTGTTGCTGAACCCTCTGGTGGGATGTATATCGGCCGGATGCACCGCCATCCTGAAGCCTTCCCCGTACGTTCCCAACGTCTCAAAGGCGCTTGAGGATATGATTGCCGATACTTTCCCGGAGGAGTACGTCGCAGTTGTGCAGGGAAACCGCGTTGTGAACGGCGAACTTTTCCGGCACCGGTACGACCTTGTGTTCCTCACCGGCAGCCCTTCACTCGGCCGCATCGCTATGGAGGCGCAGTCAAAATACCTCACGCCTATGGTTCTGGAACTTGGCGGCAAGAGCCCCTGCATAGTGGACAGGGACGCTAACCTTAAACTTGCGGCAAAACGCATAGCCTGGGGGAAGTGCCTCAACAGCGGCCAGACATGCATCGCGCCGGATTACCTTTTTCTGCATGAGGATATCAAGGATGCGTTTATAGAGGAGTTCAAGGCCGCGCTTAAGGAACTCTACCCGGATGGCACGGAGAACTCCGACAAATATGTTCACCTCGTCAAGGATTCGGCCTTTGAAAGGCTTGAGAGCTATCTTTCTGACGGGAAGATCCTGGCAGGGGGCCACCATGACAAGTCCCGCCTCTGGATGGAACCCACCCTTCTTGGGGGCGTCTCCCCGGATTCTCCTGTTATGCAGGAGGAGATTTTCGGGCCGGTATTCCCGGTAATGACCTTCCGTGACCGTTCTGAGGTTGTGTCCTTTGTCACGTCACGTGAGAAGCCCCTCGCGTTTTACTATTTCGGTAACGGGGCCGATGCCTGGGACATTATCGGCAAAACCACGTCCGGCGGCGCCTGCATCAACGACACAATAATGCATATCGCCAACAGCAACATCCCGTTTGGCGGCGTGGGAAACTCCGGTATGGGTTCCTACCACAGTGAACGGAGTTTCCTTGCCTTCAGCCACGAGCGTTCCGTGGTGAAATCCCCCACGTGGATAGACGCTCCGTTCAGGTATATGCCGTATAAGTTCTTCGGCATCATAAAACGGATGCTGTAATCTCGGAAAAAAGAGTTATATTTGTGTGATATAATTAACCAGATATGAGTACACTGCACGTAATTGACCACCCGATGATCCAGCATAAGCTGACCATCATGCGTAAAAAAGAAACCGGTTCAAAGGATTTCCGTGAACTGCTTCAGGAAATTGCCCTCCTTATGGGTTATGAGGTCACCCGTGACCTTCCCCTTATGGACGTGGAGATTGAAACTCCCATCTGCAAGACCACCGCAAAGATCATCACCGGCCGCAAACTGGCCGTGGTGCCCATCCTCCGCGCCGGCCTTGGGATGGTGGACGGTATCCGTACGCTGGTTCCCGTGGCAAAGGTCGGTCATATCGGCCTTTACCGCAATGAGGAAACCCACCAGCCCGTGGTCTATTACTGCAAACTCCCGGAGGATGTCCAGAAGCGCCTTGTGATTGTGACTGATCCTATGCTCGCAACCGGCGGCAGCGCCTGCGACGCAATCACCATGCTCAAGGAGCGCGGCTGCCACAATATCCGCCTTATGTGCCTTGTAGGTGCCCCCGAGGGCATCGAGAGGGTTCAGAAGGAGCATCCGGATGTGGATATCTACCTTGCAGCCGTGGACGAAAAACTCAACGAGAACGCCTACATCGTTCCCGGCCTGGGAGACGCCGGCGACAGGATCTTCGGTACGAAGTAGTGCGGGGGGCTGATCGTTCCGGGCTGTGGAAGTAAACGCCTGAAAATCAATAAAATACGCAAAAGAGGGTGTCGGTTTTTCGGTACCCTCTTCTGCGTAAACCGCTGATAATGAGACGTTTGTCTCCACGCTCCGCTGGTAGCCAAAACCAAACCATTGAGCGCCAAAAGTTTTGCTTTTATAAATGCAAATGTTATATTTGCGGATGGCCTTTAAATGAGCCGCCACAAAATAGGATAAACTAAAACAATAATAATGATGAAACAAGTTTACACTACTCCTAAAACGGAGACCATCGAAATTAGGACAGAAGGAAACATCCTCACCCTGTCCAATGGTGTAATGGGAGCCAGCTTCATTTCAGCAGATGCTATGACTGAAGATTCTGTAACATTTGATTCTTGGGATTAAACGCTTAAACAACGGAATTATGAAAAAGATTTTTACAGTATTGGCAGTAGCTGCCGTTGTTGTAGCTTGCGCAAAAGAATCAGAATCGTTCTTTAAACCACAAAGTGGCGACCAGATGATTATCCGCGCCAGCATTCCCGAAATGACTGATATAACCAAGGCTACTGCTGACGGTTCGTTCAGTTGGGCTGATGGTGACGAAATCGCCGTTCCCATTGAGGGCGGATATGTAGTATTTGTATATGATGATTCGCAGACCGCTTTTACCTATACTCCTAACGGATCTGAAGTCTTCATTACAGGAACGGTTTACTATCCCGCATCTTCAAGACCGGCAGGATCTTATAGCACAGCATTCGCTTCGGCAGATGCGGCACGTGCCGGTTTCAAAATGGAGGCCCCCTATACCGCAGGAGCATCCACTCTTTCTTTCACCCACAAGAGTTCTCTGATCAAACTCAACTTTGAGAATGTGCCCTCTTTTGCAACATCCGTGAGGGTAAAGGCTGGAGACGATGTAGTGGCCACAGTTGCTCTTTCCGCTCCCGGTAGTTTGGTGGAAGTGAAAGTGCCTGTTACCCCGGACGGTAGCAAGTCGTATTCTTTTGCCCTGATGGAAGGTGAACATGTCATCAAAGAGGTCTCCAAGACAGCCACCCTAACAGCGGGAACATACTATACCACTCCGGATATTAGTGTGAACAACTATGTGATGTTCACAGGTAGTGCAAATGATACACACAGATTAGGCCTTGGGATAAGAAATTATAAAGGAGAATGGGTTGGTTCTTGGGCAACATTCGATCTCAATAAGCTTTCTTCTGGAGATAAATATTATATTCTTCCTGATAACTATGCTGGTGCTGAAGCTATTCAGGTAGAACTCAGGCAGAATGATGGTGCCGATGAATATGCAAAGAGCACAGCAGAATTTGTCCTTCCTTTAAGAAACTTAGTTTTCGATACTTCTGACAATTCCCTTAAAACAGATTATCGTTGTTATGCAAAATTCACGGCTTCTCAGTGGGGCTATTGGTATAACCAGGGTGCCGGCAGTGTTACCAATGTAAAATTCAGGTGGAGCTATGACAGTCAACCCGCTCCTAGTTCTTCTGATGAGGACTGCACTGAAATAACTGTTGCGGATGGCAAACTGTTTTACTATACATTCCCTGCTTCGATGTATGGATATGGTAATGTGTATTGGGGATTCTATAATCCCGAAAATACAGCTTGGGTTGGTGAATGGGATAATGCAACCATTAACAGAGATTTTCTAAAGGATCTTTAATGGTGTGGAGATAACTGATTTAAAATCAGCGGAATATACAAAAGGGGGTGTCGGAAATCCGACACCCCCTTTTGCATAACTTACTAATAGTGAGGCATTTGGCTCCACGGCTCCACGGCCCCCGGGGGTTAAGCCTGAAATGCCTGGACATCTGCTTCAGACAGTCCGGTCGCCTGACAGACATCTTGTACTGAATGTCCGCTCCGGAGTAAGGCTATCGCTTCCTTAGCCTTCTCCATACCTTCGGCAAAGCCCTGCTTATGGCCCTCCTTCCTTGCGTAGTTGTTTTCGGCTATGCGATCAAGTTCTGTTCTCATAATGGCTGTTACCTTTAATTGCTTGTCTATTCCCATTGCGGCAAACTCACTGGCGTCAAACAGCATCTTAAACAGTTTATCGCTAAATGCTTCAGGACGCTCTCTGAGTTTTTTCATATACTTCAGCGAGTATGCAAGCTGCTCCACAATGCTCTTACACTTCTCCGGCGATCCAAACGGCACAGTTAATCGGCCCAGTTCAAGATAGTAGAAATGAAGGGAGTCAGTCATAAGCTCACCTGTTTTGGGAGAACATACGCTGAACTCGCTTATAAGTCCGTCCGTCAGCAGTTTGTCCTCATACTCGTGCTCTATCTTGAAGTTCACAAAACTTACCACATATATGGGTAGAAGGCCATAATCCATAGGCTTTATCTCCCCTGAACGAACCGCATTGAGTTTCTCTGCCAGTTGCATCCTTATAGGAAAAGAAGCATAGCATAACATACGGTCGGCGTAACTGTCCTGTGGCAAGCCCTGCATCTCCACAATAAACATCTCGCCGCTCTCTGAAGTACATACCGCATCAAAGTTAGAAATTTTGTCGGAAAGTGCCAAACCGTGTTGCTCTGTAGGTCTGAATTCCAACTTGCTGATTCGCTTGTCTGGAAGAATCACTTCCAGCATCCGGGCAAGGAGTTCCTCGTTGCCCGGGGTGAAGATGACCACCTTGAAGGCGTCATCGTTCAGGATGTTTGCATATTTGATCATAAACACAAAAATTTATGACCACAATAATATGCTTAATATTTCAGACTTATCAAGCGAAACGTAAAAATTTTTGGAAATGTTTTTACGGATTCACGTGAAACAACACATTTTGTTTTTATTTACATTGACCCACCCAAACCTTACCCTCCATATTCTTCATAATAAACAATCAGAATCCCACATCTAACCGTGGAGATAACTGATTGAAAATCAGCGAAATATGCAAAAACGTCTATCCGATTTCGGGTAGACGTTTTTGTGTAATGTGCTGATAGTGAGGCATTTGGCTCCACGGGATGCCCGATCGTGGCCGGGCATGACGTCCAGGGCCGGGCGTCACGGAGCGGCTAAACCGCGCCGCCGGAGAGTTGGCGCTTGATGAGTTCACGCTTGAGGTCCGGGCCATAGGCGTAGGCGCCTACGTCTATGCTGTCAAGGAGGTAGAGGTCGCTCCCCTTGAAGAGGGTGCCCTCTGCGGCGGTGCGGATTTCCAGCGCCTTGTCCATTGACTCCTTGGGGATCACAAGGTGGCAGGGAATGACATACGCAATGGGGTTGTAGGCCACAACATGGGCTACGGGCCTTACGCCCTGCGGGACGCCCGCAAGGGCCGCTATCTCCGAGTAACTGTAGAGTTTCCGGGGAAGGTCAAAGAGCGTTTTCCACACCTTGATCTGGAAAGGCGTGCCGAAAGGCCTGAGGTCTTCCCACTTCAGGTACCTTGCAAACTCAAGGAGATCTTCCGTGGAGATCTTTCGGGTGCCGATGCTCCCAACCTCTGCGGGGTCCAGGGCGGCAATCTCCGCCCCGATCCTTGAGAGATGACGGTAGTCGGTTGCAATTGATGCAACCTTTCCGTCAATCTCCGTTACAATCCATTGTGTACTCATAATACTCTTTTTTGAGATTCTTCGACTTCGCTCAGAATGACATCATACCCTGTCTTCCAGTCCGGCCACGGCGGCCTGGATCTTGGCGGTCTGGGTGTCCAGCCACTCTGAATCCGGACCTGCGGCAGGAACGGGATCAAGTTCCACGGGGTCCCCTATGGCAAGGCGGTAGCGGTGAGGGAAATCCCAGTAGGCATTCCATACAGGCACCACCTTGGCTCCGCTCTTGAGGGCAAGGAGCGCGGCGCCGTTCTGGAACTTCAGGAGTCCCTTCCCGGTTTTGTTTCGCTTGCCTTCAGGGAAGATGATTACGCTCTCTCCCTTCTGAAGCGCCTCCAGGGACTCTTCAATCCACCTCAGGGAAGCTTTCTGGCGGTCCAGCGGAATGCACTGGGCGTGAGAGTAGAACTTCCGGGTGAAACCGGACTTGTCATAGTAGTCCTTGGCAACAAGAGGCCTTATCATCCACCTGAAATACTCCACCATCAGGATCACGGGGTCCATCAGGCCCACGTGACGGCAGGCATAGATGGTGGGGCCGTCGTGAACGGGCTTTCCGCCGCACACCTTTGGCCTCTGCACGGTGTGAACAACGCCCCAGCAGAAGTAGCGGAGGGCTTTGTCGGCAAGGCTAAGGCGCGCTTCCTTTATAGTTCCGCTCATCCCGCAATCACGTTAATCTGCTCTCCGGTAACCTCCATGGTAAGGGGCAGGGTGCCGGGGATTTCGCCGTCTACCTCCACGGGATCGGCCACCTTTCCAAGGGGCTTCACCGTCATCTTCTTGAAGCGCTTTGTAATCATTCCGGGCTGCACGGCAAGGTCTCCGGATACGCAGTGGAGCATAAGCATAAGGCCCTTGATGTGGTTGTAGCCGGGCATAAGGGTAATGTCAAGGAGGCCGTCGTCCCACTTTGTGTCCTGGGCGGTCTGGATGAGGCCGCCGCCGCGGTATGCGCCGTTTCCAAGGGTTGCGGTGAAGAGTTTTCCGGTGTATGCCACCTCCCCGTCAAGGGTGACTTCCACGGGATGGCGTTTCCTTGAAAGCGTTGCAAGGGGAGCCACCATAGTGTAGAGGAAACCGCCCTTCCTGCCTTTCTCCTTAAGCCTGTTTGTGCGGATACAGATATCGGCATCTACGCCGATACCGCCGATATTTGCCATTGCAAAAACGCCCTGCGGGAATGTCATACGCACCACATCTTCCTTTATTGTCTTGCCTGCTATGATGCAGTCGGCAGCCTTATCTACGTCCTCGGGGATGCCCGGGGTGCGGATCCAGTCGTTGCCGGTGCCGTAGGGAAGGGCTGCGAGGGTGAAGTCCGTGAGGGAGGTCTTAGATTCATCGGCATACCTCAGAAGGCCGGTGAGTACCTCGTGAACGGTGCCGTCTCCGCCGGCTGCGATGAATTTGCGGAAACCCTTTGCGGCGGCGTCTTTGGCAAGTTCAATTGCGTGTCCGGCGCGCTCCGTTGCCGCAACTTCCACCTCAAGGCCTGCCTTGGTGAGTTTTTCTACAGATTTGTTCCAGGCGTCTCCCGTTGAGGCCGATGCGCTCTTGGGATTGCCGATCATCATCCATTTTCCCATTGTTATCTAGGTTTTAGAGTTAATATGTCCACGTGCGGGTAGCCGCCAAGCCGGAATGCAAATGCGCTTCCAAGGCCCGGGGTTACGTATAGTTTCTGCGTGCCTTCCTCATACAGCCCGCCGGATTCGTGAAGCCGCCAGTGATTTGGGTGAAGGCCCGTTAGTTTGTATTTGAGGCCGTGGGTATGGCCGGAAAGGGTAAGGCCGATATCCGTTTTTGGCAGAACTTCCAGCCTCCAGTGGGTGGGGTCGTGGGAGAGAAGTATCTTGAAGGCCGATTGCTCCACGCCCTCAAGCGCCTTCCCAAGTTCTCCTCCAACTTTACGGAAGTAGGGATTCTTTGTGATATT
>JAFSPR010000010.1 GCA_017451395.1 Bacteroidales bacterium | reverse complement strand
TTGTCATCGGCATCCTTATAATGCATCCTGCCAATCTCCTGCTGGCCATAAGGGCCCTTCAGGCCGCTCACGGCCCAAATCTGCCCTTCAAGATCAAAGTCTTCATATCTTATATCCAGCCCGAAAGGGTTCAGTCCGCTGCAGGCTGCCGCCATAAGGGTTGTTATTAGTAGTGCAGAAATCTTATTCATGTTATCGTTTCAATTTATCGTTTAAATGGCCCGTATGATGCAAAGATAGCAAAAATCCAGGCCGGAGGCCAGCTGGAGGAACAAAAAGGGCCGATTATGTTGCGCCCGCCGGCCTTAGCCAGCGGAAACGCCTTCCCCGAAGAGGGCGAAGTCCCCTTTCAGGGGATCGTCCGGGAAAATCTGCGCCAGGCGGGCGGTGAGGCGCTGCGCGGCGGCCATAGAGGCGGTGCGGGAGGAGAGCAGCCCCAGCCGGACGCTCTGCTGGAGAACGTGGGTGTCCATCGGCATAATGAGCGTGCGTTTATCAATTTGCGGGGCCCAGAGGCCAAGGTCTACGGGAGAGCCGTCACGGACCATCCAGCGGAGGAACATACACACCCTCTTGCAGGCCGATGATGCGTCCTTGGGCACCGGCGCCGTGTCCCCGAACCAGCGGGTTATGGCATCCACGGCCTCAATGCCGCTGCAGTTCCCGACGTACGTCCCCAGCGTGCCGTAGCCGTCAAGAAGGCGGCGGTAGGATTCAAGGAAAGCGTGGACATCGGCCACGGTATAAAGCCTGTAGTAGCAGGCCGGTGAACCGGCGGGTAAATCGGCCCTAAATGCCCCTGAACGCACCCAGCGGTCCATATCACCGCCTGCGCGCTCCAGCAGCCAGCCTATCTTTGGCATAAACTGCGCGCGGGAGCCGTACGCCAGGGCCTGGGCCACGAAAGCCGTAGCCTCCCGGTTGGCGGCGCCGTCAACCTGATGCATCCACCAGGATGGGTCTCCTTCAATGAAAGAGGGAGTCTCGTACTTTGCGGCGAGCTCCCTCAGTAAAGCGTCTACACTCATTTAAAGGCCGATACTCTTGAAGAAATCGTTGCCCTTGTCATCTACAAGGATGAAGGCCGGGAAGTCTTCCACGGTGATCTTCCAGATGGCTTCCATTCCAAGTTCAGGGTACTCAACGCACTCAATGCTGCGGATGCTGCTCTGGGAAAGCACTGCGGCCACGCCGCCTATTGTTCCAAGGTAGAAGCCTCCGTGCTTCTGACAGGCATCGGTTACCACCTTTGAGCGGTTGCCCTTTGCAATCATCACAAGGGATGCGCCGTGATCCTGGAATTCATCCACGTAAGGGTCCATACGGTTTGCAGTGGTGGGGCCCATGGAGCCGCAGGGGTAGCCTGCAGGAGTCTTGGCGGGGCCGGCATAAAGGATGGGATGGTCCTTGAAGTAGGCGGGCATTCCTTCACCTGCATCCAGGCGGGCCTTCAGTTTTGCGTGGGCAATGTCACGGGCCACGATTATGGTTCCCTTAAGGTTCACGCGGGTGCCTACGGCATATTTGGTGAGTTCGGCGCGAACCGCATCGATACCCTTGTCAAGGTCTATCTCAATCCCTTTGGGGCCTTCTCCGGGACGGCGGAATTCCTCCGGGATAAGTTCCGAAGGATTGGTATCCATCTTCTCTATCCACACGCCGTCGGCATTGATCTTTGACTTGATGTTGCGGTCTGCGCTGCAACTTACGCCCATTCCGATAGGGCAGCTGGCGCCGTGCCTCGGGAGGCGTACAACGCGGATGTCGTGGGCCAGGTACTTTCCGCCGAACTGCGCTCCAAGGCCAATCTTCTGCGCTTCCTTCAGGAGTTTCTCCTCAAGGTCCAGATCACGGAAGGTGCCAGATACGCCCCATTAGTGATTTCGGTTTCTCGTCGTAGTGTGCGCGGATTTTACAGTTTTCACAAGCGTGTGCCATAATTTTCCTTTTTATTTCAACATAGATTCAATGTCTGCCTCCATCTCTTCG
>JAFSPR010000107.1 GCA_017451395.1 Bacteroidales bacterium | reverse complement strand
CGCTGATGAATGCGGTCTGGTCAATCTCTCCGCCGGTCTTCTCCGCGTCGAAGCCTTCGGGCTTGATGCCGAATTCCTTCTCTGCGTCTTCCTCGTTGCCGAGGATGAGGTCACAGCCTTCCACAAGGGCGGGCATTACCTCAGAGGCGCTCTTGCCGTATTTCCAGAGTTTCTTGCGGTAGTTGAGGTCACAGGAAACCTTCACGCCCATTTCGTTTGCAATCTTGATGGCTTCCAGGCAGGCATCTGCGGCGCCCTGTGAAAGGGCGGGGGTGATGCCGGTCCAGTGGAACCAGTCGGCCCCCTTGAGGACCTCTCTCCAGTTTACCATTCCGGGCTTGATCTCAGAGATAGCGCTGTTTGCGCGGTCATAGACAACCTTTGAGCCGCGGGCAACTGCGCCGGTCTCAAGATAATAGATTCCCACGCGGTCTCCGCCGTACACGACGCCGTCAAGGTTTATGCCGAAACCCCTGAGTTCTGCGGTGCACATATCGGCAATGTCGTTCTTGGGAAGACGGGTTACGAAATGGGCGTCTACGCCGTAATTTGCCAGGGAAACCGCTACGTTGGCTTCACCGCCGCCGAAAGTGGCGTCAAACTGGTGGGCCTGCGAAAAGCGCAGGTATCCGGGAGTGGAGAGGCGGAGCATTACTTCGCCGAAGGTTACTACTTTAGCCATTTATTGTTTTTGTTTGATGATTGTCTGATAATGAGTTCCATAGGGATCACCTGGGTGTCCGTGCGGCCTTCCAGGAATGCGCGGGCTGCGGCCTCTCCCATCTCGAAGGGATGCTGGTTGAGGGTGCTGAGGGAGGGAGACATAAGCCCCGTGAAACCCTCGTTGGAAGTGGCCACTATGCCAAAGTCATCGGCCCCTTTGAATCCTTTTTCCCTGAATGCGTCAACGGCTCCGAGGGCAGAGAACGCGCCGCAGCTGTAAAGGGCGTCGCACCCTGCCTCTATGGCCTTCTTGGCAGCCTCATAGCCGGTTTCCCGGACTATTGTATTGTAATAGACGATGCTGTTGTCAAAGGGCATTCCGCTGGCTTCAAGCGCCATACGGTAACCGGCAAGACGCTCCACGTATGCCTGGGAAGTCATATATCCGGCAAGGGTGCCGATACGCTTGTAGCCGGACTGGATAAGGTGCATCGTGGCCTTGTATGCGCCCTCGCAGTTGGCGCCCACTATCTTTGCGCCGGGGAGGTCCGGGAAAACCCTGTCGAACTGGATGAGCGGCGTGCTCCCCAGGATTTCCTTTACGTGGTTTCCGTTTTTGGCATTGATGGCGTGGGAGAGAAGGACTGCGGCCACCCTGTAATTCTTGAGGGTTTTGAGGGCCTTGATTTCTGCGTCCAGGCTTTCCAGGGTCTGGCAGATGAGGACGTTGTATCCGGCCTTGTTGAGAACGCTCTCCGCTCCTCCGATCACATTGGAGAAGAATTCACGGTGAATACGGGGAACTACTATACCCACAATTCTGGACTGGCCCTTGCGGAGATTGGAGGCAACCACGTTTTGTTCATAGCCCAGTTCTTCCGCTTTTTTCTTTACGGCTAACCGGGTTTCTTCCTTTACCCTGGGATTTCCTGCCAGGGCGCGTGAAACGGTTGATGGAGTAATGCCAAGGGCTTTGGCTATGTCGGTTATCGTGGTCATCTCGGGGGCAAAGATACAAACGTTTGTATAAAAAACCAAAAATTATCTGGAGAATTGTGCAAACGTTTGGATTTTTTTACTATATTTGCAGGCACTTAATAAGAAACTAATGGCCAAGAATTTATTTAAGTTTTTGATATTTAGCACTTTATGTGTTTTTGCCATTTCTTGCGGGCAAAATGGCAAACGTTTGCACGTTGTCTGCCAGGACGTTCCCTTCAATATGCCGGAGCTCACCTCTCCGTCCATCCCCTCAAATGAGGTAATCCTGACGGATTTCGGGGCAGTAGGAGACGGTAAAACCCTTTGTAGTGAAGCATTTGAAAAAGCGTTTGAAAAGCTGGAATCCCTTGGCGGAGGCCGCCTCATAGTCCCTGACGGCATCTGGTTTACCGGTCCCATCGGCCTCAAGAGCCATACGGAACTCCACCTGAGCGACAACGCCATTATTTTCTTCAGCGCCGATCAGGATCTCTATCCAATCATCGAAACAAATTTCGAGGGCCTTGATATGAAGCGCTGCCTCTCTCCCATACACGCAGAGGGCGCAACTGACATTGCAATCACCGGCAAGGGCATCATAGACGGCAACGGCACCCCCTGGCGTGAACTCAAGAAGCGCAAGGTTGGCGACGACATCTGGAAGCCCACCGTGGGGAAAGGCGGCGTTCTTGCCGATGACGGCAGCGTATGGTACCCTGACGAAGGCTACAAGAAGGCACGCCTCACCGCCGGCAGCCTCAACAGGCAGGATCCCAGCCTGGACCTTGAGGAGATAAAGACCTTCCTCAGGCCCGTCCTGGTTTCCCTGAGAAACTGTGAGAACGTGCTCCTTGAAGGCGTGACCTTCCAGAATTCCCCGGCCTGGAATATCCACCCTCTCTGGTGCAAGAACGTGACAGTGAAGGACATCGTGGTCCGTAACCCCCATTACTCCACCAACGGAGACGGCATTGACATAGAGGCCTGCGAGAACGTCTACCTTGCCGGCAGCAGTTTTGACGTTGGCGACGACGCAATCTGCATCAAGAGCGGAAAGGATGAGGACGGCCGCCGTTACGGAAAGGCCTGCCGCAACCTTGTGATTGAGAACTGCACCGTCTACCACGGCCACGGCGGCTTTGTGATAGGGTCGGAAATGAGCGGCGGCGCTGAGAATATCCTTGTGAGGGACTGCAAGTTCATCGGCACGGATGTGGGCCTGAGGTTCAAGAGCACCCGTGGCCGCGGCGGTCTTGTAAAGGATATCTGGTGCCGGAATATCTACATGAAGGACATCGTCGCGGAAGCCGTCACCTTTAATTTATATTACGCGGGCGTAGCCTCTACGGAAAGGGCCGATGGTCCCGTTGAAGAACTCCTTCCTCCAGTGGACGAAACCACCCCTGAATTCAGGGACATGCACTTTGAGGGAATTGTCTGCGCCGGCGCAAAGCAGGCCATTTACATCAACGGCCTTCCGGAACTTCCCCTCAGGAACGTAGAATTCAAGAGCAGCAACTTCATTGCCCGGAAGGGTCTGGAGATGCATAACGCGGAAAACGTCACCTTTGACGGTGTAACAGTAAACGGAGAAACCCTATGATACTTTCCTTTATCACCGCTGCCCTTTTCACCATCCATCTGATGGGAGACAGCACCATGGCGGAGAAAGACCTTCCCAAGGCAGGGGAGGAGCGCGGCTGGGGCATGATGTTCCAGAATTTCCTCAATCCGGAGGAAGTTAAGGTAGTGAACTACGCACAGAACGGCCGCAGCACCAAGAGTTTCATAGACCTTGGCCTCTGGGACAAAGTCTACAGCGCAGTAAAGCCCGGAGATTACGTATTCATTGAGTTCGGGCACAATGACGCCAAGGCCGATGACCCCGCTCGCTATGCCCCCGCATACGGCGCATATCAGGAGAACCTCCGCACCTTCATTGACGGCGTACGTGAAAAGGGCGGCACCCCGGTGCTCCTTACCCCCATCGCCCGCCGCTGGTTTAAGGAAGGCGTGCTGGACCGCAATTGCCACACGGATTATCCTGATGCAATGAAGGCTGTTGCCCGGGAGAAGGGCGTTACCCTCCTTGATGTCACCACCCCCACACTTGACTGGCTGGAAGGCCTTGGGGACGAGCCCTCAAAGGCATACTTCATGATCTCCACCGGCAAGAACGACAACACCCATCTTGTCCCCGCCGGCGCCCGCAAAGTCACTGAAATCATCTGCGGCCTCATTGAGAATCAGATCCCTGAACTTGCAAAGCACCTTCAGTACTATCACTTTGTGGTATCCCCCGACGGCCACGGAGACTTCAAAACCTTCCAGGAAGCCATTGACGCCTGCCCTGATTATTCCCATAAGGAAATCACTCGCATCCTTGTGAAGGCCGGCACTTACAAGGAGATGGTCTCCATCCCCCACACAAAGTTCCGCCTATATATTAAAGGAGAAGGGGCCGAAAACACCCTCATCACCTACGACAAATACGCAAAGGCCCTCTGGCCCGGCCGCGACATAGCCGTGGGCACTTCCGGAAGCGCCTCCATCTACATTCACGCCAGTTACATCACCTTCGAGGACATCGCTTTTGAAAACAGCGCCGGAGAAGGCAAGGAAATAGGCCAGGCCGTCGCCGTGTTCACAGACGGAGACTTCCTGTTTTTCAACCGCTGCCGCTTTATCGGCAACCAGGACACCCTCTATACCTATGGCCGGTTCGGAAAGTTCGGCGGCATCAAGCGCAATTACTTCAAGGACTGCTATATAGAAGGCACCACAGACTTCATCTTCGGCACCAGCATCGCCTACTTCGAGGGCTGCACCATCCACTCCAAGAAGAACAGTTACGTAACCGCAGCCTCAACCCTCCAGGGCCAGAAGTACGGTTATGTGTTCAAGGACTGCACCCTCACGGCCGATGAAGGAATTGACAAGTGCTACCTTGGCCGCCCGTGGGGCGCATACGCCAAAACCGTTTTCATCGGCTGCAACCTTGGCGGTCATATAGTTGCCGACGGCTGGCACGACTGGGAGAAGGAAGGGAAGCCAAACACCAAGAAGAATTCCTTCTATGCGGAGTACGGAAATATCGGCCCCGGCGCCCGTGGCCCCCGCGTGAAGTGGGCGCACACGCTTAAGGCCAGGGACCTTAAGGATTACACCTTTGAGAAAGTTATGTACCAGTCTCAGGACGGTATAGTATGGGACCCTTACAACAATAAATGATGTTTGTTAAACGACTGGTTATTTTAGCGTTAGCCTTGGCCGCAGGATGTACGGCCAAGGCTCCGCTGTCCGTGGAAGTTGTCCGCTCGGAGATCTCCCGTAACCCTGAAGCCTCCTTCATTGACGGCCAGGAAGGGAAACTCAAGTGGAACTACACCACCGGCCTTGAACTCAAGGCCATGCTGGATGCAGCCCCGGTGGAGGCCCTCCCCTACGTGGACGCCTGGTACAACTCCATCATAGACTCCACCGGCACCATTTACAAGTACAAGAAGTCCAATTATTCCCTGGACCATATCTGCCCCGGCCGCACCCTTTTCTCTCTTTATGACATTACCGGAAAGGAAAAGTACCGCGTGGCAATGGATACCCTCTACAGCCAGATCCAGGACCAGCCCCGCACCCCGGAAGGCGGTTTCTGGCACAAGGCCGTTTACCCCAATCAGATGTGGCTTGACGGCCTTTATATGGCCCAGCCTTTCTATGCGGAGTACACTAACCGTTATGTCACGGACAGCACCGCCCGCGCTGCAAACTATGACGACATCGTCCATCAGTTCCGTCTTGTCTATGACGGCACCTATGACCCCGAGACGGGGCTTCTGCGCCACGCCTGGGACTCTTCCAGGGAAATGTTCTGGTCTGACGAAGAGACCGGCCAGAGCGCCCACTCCTGGGGCCGCGCAATGGGCTGGTATGCCATGGCCCTTGTAGATGTTGCGGAACTCCTCCCGGAGGGAAGCGAGTGGAAGGATGAGGTTATCGGCCTTCTTAAATCCGTCTATGAGGCGCTTCCCCTTTATGCCGATCACACCACCGGAATGTGGTATCAGGTGCTTGACAGGCCCTATGCCGACGGAAATTATCTTGAGGCCACCTGCAACGCGATGTTCGTTTATGCCTGGCTGAAGGGCGTGAGACTTGGCTTCCTTGAGGGCCGTGAAAGCGCCGTACAGGCCTATGAGGCTCTTCTGAAGACATTTGTCACAAAGGACGACGACGGCCTTGTGAACCTTAATGACTGCTGTGAGGTTGCAGGCCTTGGCGGCAAACAGAACCGCAGCGGTGACTTCGATTATTACATTTCTGAACCAGTGCGCCCCAATGATCCCAAGGGCATCGGCCCCCTCATCTGGGCAGCGCTAGAATATGAGAGAATATGAGAAAACTACACTCATTGATTGCTTTTCTTGTGGCGGCCGTGATGATTTCCTGCGGCGGCAACGCCAAGGTTACCCCTTCAGATGAACAGTCTGGCGCTCCCGGAGCCCCTACCGGCCTCAAACTCCACGGAGACCCCGGTGAGACCACCCTCACTTTCCAGTGGACGGCCGTAGAAGGTGCCAAAGGCTATAACTGGAAGATAGCCAAGGGCACCTCGGAGGTCAATTCCGGCAAAACCTCAAGCCGCAACGTTACGGTGGAAGGCCTTGAAAAGGGCACCGCCTACAAGTTCTCCGTGCAGGCTATGGCCGATGGAAAAGTATCGGCCTGGGTAAGCGTGGAGGCCACAACGGCAGGGGAGTCCTCCGATACCCCCGACGGCCCCGACGGCCCTGAGGTGAATCCTGATCCTGAGGCATACGCCAAGTTCCTTGTCCCCTCCGTTGAGGAAGACGGGAAGGCCCGCGCATTCCCCGGCGCTGAAGGCGGTGGAATGTGGGCAACCGGCGGCCGCGGCGGCAAGGTCTACCACGTCACATCCCTCGGTGACAGCGCCTCCGAGGAAGGAACCCTCCGTTACGGCATAGAGAAGGCCGACAGACCCCTTACCATAGTGTTTGACGTGGCCGGCACCATAGCCCTGAACAACCTCCTCAACATCAAGAAGGGAGACCTCACCATTGCAGGCCAGACGGCTCCCGGTGACGGTATCTGCCTGAAGAACTACACCTTCCGCATCAGCGCAAGCAACGTTATTGTACGCTTCATCCGCTGCAGGATGGGCGATGAGAAAAAGACGGAAGACGACGCAATGCAGGTACTTAACCGCGACACCCCGTACGAGAATATAATAATAGACCACTGCTCCATCAGTTGGTGCACTGACGAATGCGCATCCTTCTACGGAATGAAGGGCTTCACTTTCTCCTGGAACTTTGTGACGGAGAGTCTCCGAAACTCCGTCCACGAGAAAGGCGCCCACGGCTACGGCGGCATCTGGGGCGGAGAGAATGCATCGTATCACCACAACCTCCTTGCCCATCACGACAGCCGTAATCCCCGCATTGACCACGACTACGTGAGCACCCAGAAGGGCCCCGTGAGCATTTTCAATAACGTCGTGTACAACTGGTCCGGCAACACCTGCTACGGCGGTGAAAGTTCCTCTAAGAACGGCGCCGACTACAGGAAATACAACTTCTTCAACAATTACTACAAGCCCGGTCCGGCTACTCCTTCAAACCATATCTGGCTGCTTCAGCCCACTACCAGTTGCTCCAACTGCGGCGGCACCATCATTCCCGGCCACTTCTATATGGACGGAAACGTGATGCACGGAAAGAGCGACATAACCTCCGACAACTGGAAGGCCGATAAAAAGACCGGAGTAGGAGTTTACATCAGCGCCTCCGACGTATCCAAGATCAAGGAGACTTCACCGTATTCCGGTGATTGCGAGCAGAGTGTCCATAGCGCGCAAAACGTATTTGACGCCGTCCTGGATTATGCCGGCGCGAGTTTCCGCCGCGATGCCATTGACACGCGTGTTGCGACAGAGACCCGTAACGGTAGTTACACCTATAATGGAAGCAATGGCTCAACCAAGGGCCTTATCGACACCCAGACAGATGTGGCCGATGCCACATGGGTAGATGGCTGGCCGGTTTACGCCGCCACTGAGGAAGAGAAGGATGCTCTCCGCGACTCCGACTCCGACGGCCTGCCCAACTGGTTCGAGGAAGAGTTCGGCCTCAATAAATCCGGCGCTTCAGATGCCCAGGCTTTCAGTCTTGACCCCCAGAAGCGCTACACCAACCTTGAGATGTATCTCCACTACATTGTGAAGGACATCGTGAAAGGCGGCAATGAAAATTCAGAATACAAAAAACTATAATCATTTTAATTATTAACTAACAACCAACTCTAATGAAAGCAAAGAAACTTCTTCTTGCGCTGCTTGGAATGGTGACGGCTTTCTCCCTGAGCGCCCAGACTACCATCACTGGCGTAGTCACGGACGAGTCCGGAGAACCGCTTATCGGCGCTGGTGTAGTTGTGGAAGGAACCACAACCGGCACCATCACCGGTATCGACGGAGACTATATGCTCACCGTTCCTGCCGATGCAGTAAACCTGGTGTTCTCTTTCATCGGCCTGGCCGACCAAGTGGTCGCCATCAACGGCCAGACGGAGATCAATGTTACCCTTTCGGCAGACCAGACCTTCCTTGACGAGGTAGTGGTGGTAGGTTATGCTACCGTAAAGCGCCGCGACCTCCTTGGATCCGTCTCCTCCGTGGGCGCCGACAAACTTACGGAACAGCCCGTGGTGAACGTATCGCAGGCTCTTTCCGGTAAGATGGCCGGTGTGTCCGTTGTCACCACTGAAGGTGATCCCGACGCCGACATCAAGATCCGTGTCCGCGGCGGCGGCTCCATCACCCAGGATTCCAGCCCTCTGTACATCGTGGATGGCTTCCCCGTGGAGTCCATCAACGACATCTCCTCCTCTGAAATCGCCTCCATCGACGTCCTGAAGGATGCCTTCTCAACCGCCATCTACGGTTCCCGTGGTGCAAACGGCGTTGTGATCGTGACCACCAAGAGCGCGGAGAAAGGCCAGAAGGTGAGCGTGAAACTCAACACCTACTACGGTCTCAAGTGGATGGCGAATCCCGGCGCCGTGGTTGCTATGGATCCGGAGAACTTCGTGAAGTTCCAGTATGAACTGGGTTCCATCCGCGATGACCTCTCCAGCCACTACACCCCTTACTTCGGCTCCTTTGAGGACATCGACCTGTATTCCGGCATTTCCGGAAACAACTGGGTTAAGGCAGTCTTCGGCAACACCGGTTCCACTTTCAGCGCCGACGCTTCCGTCTCCGGCAGCGGCGAGAACTACAACTGGACCCTCGGCTATGCCCATATGGGCGACCAGGCCATTATGGTGGGTTCCAACTATATGAGGGACAACCTCAACTTCAAGGGTAACTTCAAGACTTCCAAGACCACCAGCGTTGACGTCAACGTGCGTTATTCCCGCATCAACGTCCGCGGCGGCGGCGCCAACGGCATCAACGACCGCGCCACCACTTCCGGAAACGGCCGTCTGAAGCACTCCGTTTCCTACGCACCCATCCCCGTGGCCGCAACCACCACCGACTCCGACCTCGAGCAGGACTTCGGCGACAACGCCCTGCCGCTCAGGTCCGTATCCGACAACGATTCAAGGCGCATCCGTTCCACCTGGAATGCTAACGCAGCCTTCAACTGGAAGATAATCGATAACCTCAGCCTCAAGATTGAAGGCGGCCTGGAAGACTACCGTCAGGGCGACGACCGTTTCTACGGCCTCACCACTTACTATGTGGCCAACCAGTCCACCGTGAAGAACACTCCTTCAACGGAGCACAAGGAAATCTTCCGCACCCGCTATCGCAACACCAACACCATCAACTACGACTTCGAGAAGGTCCTGAAAAACAGCGACCACTCCCTGACGGCCCTCCTCGGTGAGGAAATGACCATCACAAAGAGCAATACCCTCACTGACCTCGTTGACGGTTTCCCCGTGTTCTACGATGCCACCATGGCCTGGAACTTCATGGCTTCCGGCGTCCCCGCTTCCTCAAACAACAAGTACAGCGCCGACGACAAACTCCTTTCCTTCTTCGGTCGCGTGAACTATGACTACAAGCACCGCTACTCTCTTGGCGTAACGCTCCGTGCCGATGGATCCTCCAAGTTTGCGCGCGGTCACCGTTGGGGCTTCTTCCCTTCAGCCGCCGCATCCTGGACCATCTCCAACGAAGAGTTTATGGATAATGCCCACGGCTGGCTGGATCAACTCAAACTCCGTTACAGCTTCGGTACTGCAGGTAACAACAACATCCCTTCAGGTCAGCTGCTCAAGGAGTACGCCTCCTCCACAAGTTCCTGGATTTCGATGTCGCAGAATATCTTCACCGCCGGCAAGATCCTCAACAACCCTGATCTTACCTGGGAAACCACCTACACTCACAATATCGGCCTTGACTTCTCATTCTGGCAGAGCCGCCTGAGCGGCAGCATCGAGGTTTATCAGAACGACACCAAGAACCTTCTGATCAACTTCCCCATCCCCGGTTCAGGTTATGACAGCCAGTACAAGAACGTAGGTTCCACCCGTAACCGCGGTGTTGAACTCACCCTCAACGCCCCCATCGTCTCCACCAAGGACTTCTCCCTGAATATCGGCGGAAACATCGCCTACAACCAGAACAGGGTTACTGACCTCGGCGGTCTTGAGTCAATCAAGGCTCAGTCCTACTGGGCTTCCACTGAAATCGGCGACGACTACATAGTCCAGGTGGGCCAGCCCCTTGGCAACATGTACGGCTACCAGATGGACGGCTTCTACAGTGTGGACGATTTCACCTGGGACGGTGCCAAGTGGGTCCTCAACGAAGGCGTTCCGGACGCATCGGCCATCATCGGCGCCGCTTATATGCGTCCCGGCGCTCCCAAGTACAAGGATATCGCGCAGAATGTTGAGGTGAAGGATGAAGAAGGCAACGTGACCGGATACACCACCGACGGAAAGATCACCACCGCAGACCGCACCATCATCGGCAATGCTGCCCCTGATTTCACCGGCGGTTTCAACTTCTCCGGCTACTACAAGGGCTTCGACTTCAGCGCCAACTTCAACTTCATGATCGGGAACCAGGTCTACAACGCCAACAAGATTGAATTCACTTCTTCCCGTAAGTACTTCAACCGCAACCTCCTGAACACTATGGACGTTGACAAGCGCTGGACCAACATTGACTGGACCACCGGCGAACTCATCACCGACGCAGACCAGCTCAGGACCGTCAATGCCGGCAAGACTATGTGGAACCCCGCAATCGGCACCGCAGTCTTCTCCGACTGGGCAGTCGAGGACGGCTCCTTCCTCCGTCTGCAGAGCGCAACCATCGGTTACACTCTCCCTGAAAAGATTACGGAGAAAGTCCATATGCGCAAACTCCGCATCTACGTGACAGGCACCAACCTGTTCTGCCTTACCAAGTACTCCGGTTATGATCCGGAAGTTGACACCCGCCGTGCAACTCCGCTTACTCCCGGCGTAGACTACTCCGCCTATCCCAAGAGCATCGGTTTCGTGGCCGGTCTCAACATCACCTTCTAATCCGCTAGCAATATGAAAAAGATTCTATATATCCTTTCAGCGGCTGTAATTGCCGCAACGGCGGTTTCCTGTGAGAAGTTCCTGGATTCAGAGTCGTCGTCAACCTTTGACGCCGGCACCGTGTATTCCAACTATTCACTGACGCAGAACACCATATTCTCCATCGCCCAGTCTTTCGGTGAGACCAACAACTATCGCGGACGTTACCTTTCCTGGATCGGCCTCAACAGCGATATCGAGTGGTACAACACCTTCAAGCCCACCGACGAGAAATATCAGATCGCCGGTTACTCCCTGTTGCCCAACAACGCCCAGTTGAACCTGGACAACGGTCCCTTCGCAAAGATGTACGAGGCTATCGAGCGCGCAAATCTCTGCATCGAGGGTATCCGTACCTATGGCCAGCCCGAGACCAGGGCCGATATGGCTTATCTCCTTGGCGAGGCCCTTACCCTCCGCGCAATGATCTACTATGACCTTGTGAAGGCCTGGGGTGATGTTCCTGCACGTTTCACTCCCACTACAAGTGAGACCGTGTATCTTCCCAAGGCAAGCCGCGACGTCATCTTCAAGCAGCTTCTTGCCGACCTTGACGAGGCTATCCCTTACCTCCCTTATCCCGGCCAGGACAATGTGACTGTCCGTACGGACCGCGTGAACAAGATGTTCGCGGAGGGTCTGTATGCAAGGATAGCCCTTATGGCCAGCGGTTACGCAATGCGTCCCGAGGACGGCCAGGAAGGCACCGGAGACCTTGGCGAGAACCGTATTACCACCGATCCCGATCTCCAGAAGAGCGTCCTTTATCCCAAGGCCCTTGTGTATCTGGACGATGCAATCTCTTCCGGTTATGCATCCCTTGAGGACTTTGAACAGTACTGGAAGAACCAGAGCAACCTTGACAACCTCACTGCAGGTCCCGGTCACGAGACCCTCTTTGTGATACCGTTCTCAAACGGCCGTGGCCGCTGGAACTTCACATTCGCAGTCCGTTCCGAGGGCTCCAAGTATGCCGGCGGCGCCACCTCCACCCGTGGCGGTGATGCGGGTCCCGTTCCCACAATGTGGTTCAACTATGACAAGGACGATGTCCGCCGTGACGTCACCT
This sequence comes from Bacteroidales bacterium, assembly GCA_017451395.1. GTDB lineage: Bacteria > Bacteroidota > Bacteroidia > Bacteroidales > UBA932 > Cryptobacteroides. The sequence continues at coordinate 6,547 of JAFSPR010000107.1, read as the reverse complement.
GCGTCAACTGGCGCTGGAACGCCGACAACGAGCAGGAGCTTGTGGGTATCCAGAAATGGTATTTCGGTAAATACCGTTTTGACTGGATGGAGAAGGTTCCCTACAACGGCGGTAACGACGACGGCGTAAAGCCCGTTGTCCTCCGTTATGCCGATATCCTCCTTATGGCAGCCGAGATTGCCAACGAGACCGGCGACCTTGCAAAGGCGAAGGATTATCTCCTCCAGGTGCGCAAGCGCGCCTTCAAGGGCCACGAGGATGCTGCAGAGGCCTATGTGGCCGCCATCACCAGCAAGGATGCAATGTTCGATGCCATTGTGGACGAGCGAGCATTCGAGTTCTGCGGTGAAATGACCCGTAAGTTTGACCTTATCCGCTGGGGACTCCTGAAGTCCAAGATGATTGAGGCGAAGAACGATATGACCGCCCTCCGTAACCTCACCGGCAAATATGCAGGTGTGAACGGCCTTAACGGCGACATCTACTGGCAGCTGGACGGTGACAAGGTTGTGGTCTACGGCTTCAACGGCGAGGTCACCAAACCTTCCGGCGCCTGGGAGAAGAAGGCCGAATACTTTACCAAGATCGTAGACAGCAAGGGTGCCGATACAGGCCTCTACGATGCCCTGATTGAAGGTATTTATGACAAGGATCCCGAGCAGTATATGTTCTGGCCCATCTTCAATACCACTATGACCAACAGCCAGGGTAAGATTCAGAACGATTACGGCTACGAGAGCATTAAATAAACTGACGCATTATGAACTACAAGAATATACTTAAAGTCTCACTGGCAGTGCTGGCCGCAGCGGCCCTCTTTGCCGGTTGCGCCAAGAAGGAATTTGAGGAAATCACCGAGATTACCCTTTCCCGTTGCCTTGAGCCGCAGAACCTCAGCGCCCGCGTTGACGCTGCTACCGGAGACAATGTCGTCTTCGGCTGGGACGTCAACAAGGACGCCCAGCTGTACCTCCTCACCGTTTACGGTGATGCCGAACTCACCAAAGAGGTGAAAAACTGGGAACTTGCCCCTTCGGCCGTTCCTTTCCTCACCCGCCTTACCGCAGATGAGAAATACTGGTTCACGGTTCAGGCCTTCAGGGTTGATGCCGACGGCTTCAGGGTTGAAGAGAGCGCTTCCAAGATTGCGGTCTATGACAGCGAAAGCGGAATCAAGACCTATGCCGTGAAGGACAACCTCTTCCTTGAGATAACCGGTGTCTCTGAGAATTCCGTGTCTCTCGCATGGAGCAAGGATGTGTCTGACTTCGAAGAAGTTACAGACCTACAGGCTGTTCCTGTAAAGGGCGGTAAAACGGTGAAGAAGGAACTCTCCGCTGCCGAAAAGGCTGCTGCCGCGGCCACCATCGACGGCCTTGAGGCTTCCACGGAGTACCAGATCACCCTCTTCTACCTCAGCGCCTCCCGCGGCACCAAGGACGTTTGGACTAGCCCTAGTGCCGGTGAGGCTGTGAAAGTGAACACTTCAGATGCGCTTAAGAGCGCATTAGCAAGCGGTCAGGATGTGTATGTGGAAGCTTCTGGCAGCCCTTATGAGATCGGTTCCGTTGTTATTCCTAATGGCCTGCGTATGCTCGGTGGCAATGATGAAGAAGGCAACAAGCCAATTGTTACTGGTAAGCTTCAGATCACAGCAGATTTTACCGGAGACATTTACATTGATAACATCGCCTTTGACGGTGCTGGTGCCACAGACCGAATTGTTGACTTCAAGTCCGGTAATGCCGATGTCGACAAAGTTTCCTTTATCAACCTTGACATTTACAATTACACCTGTGGTTTCTTCTACAAACAGAATAATGCTGGTGTGTTGAACCTTGGTGAATTTGTTATGACTGGTTGTTATGTCCACGATATCTTAGGTTCTGGAGGTGATGGATTTGATATTCGTGCCAACACTCATATTGAGAAGATGACCGTTACAAACAACACTTTCCAGGATGGATTCCGCGACTGTTTCCGTGTCGATGCCGGCTCTAGCGATTTCCCCAATTCCAATACACTTGGGGACTTCGAGTTCAAGAATAACACGGTGAAGAATGTTTCCTTGATTAATAAAGCGTTCTTTTATATTCGTGCTCCATGGAACAGTCAGGTTATCAGTAAAAACCTATTCCTGTGGGAAGATGATGGCGCAACAGAAGCTGGAAAGTCCAAGGCTCTGCTTTATTTCCAGGCAGACCTCCCTACTAGCCTGAATGGTTCCGATAACTATGTTTATCAGCACAGTATTGATTGGTTTAGTAAAGTAAGTGCAGCGAATGCTGGCTTCAAGGTTCTTAACCAAGATCCTTGCCATAACTCCAAGGGTAATTTCTTCCAGCTGGCTATTCAGGAACTCATTGACAATGAGATCGGTGACCCTCGCTGGTGGATTCCTTATGTTGAGAAACCCGAAGACCTCACCCAGAATGTAGTGAGCGCTCCTCATGTTTGGAACCTTCAGGATGCATCCCTCTTTGCCGGCGAGGTCAAGAACAGCCGCGTCCGCGACGAGCTCCTCCTTGTTGGTACTGAGCAGACTCCTCTCAACGCTGATGGCGGAATCAACTTCCTTAGCGCATCTGTTCTTAGCCGCAGGGGTATGCCGGAAGAAGGCTACGCAGCCTTTAAGGTTGATGGTCCCGGTTCCGTTGATATCCTTCTTGAGGATCCCAATAAGGCCGGCGGCAGCGTGGTCATTGCCCTTGTAGATGACAATGGCCTCAATGTTCAGGGCGGTGCAGCTGTTTCCTCCGACGGTGTCCAGAAGATCCTGGTTCCTAAGGTGGATGGTGCCGGCATCATCTACATCTACGCTCTTGGTGCAGTCTCCATGACTAAGCTTGCCTGGAGTGCAGACACTGAAGGTGGCAACAAGGTCCTAGCTACACCTAAACCTGTGGTAGAGCCCGTGACTGTGAAAGAAGGTGAAGCAGTTGAGGTCACTGTAACTTGGAATGCCATTGACCACGCCGCTAACTATGTGGTGGTGTTCAACAAGAAGGCGTATGAACCTCAGATTGAGACAACCTTTACAGTTTCTGCTGACGATATTGCTGCTCTTAAGGCTGGTCTGTACAACTTCACCATTCAAGCTTTCCCCGAGAAAGAGACTATCTATTATGTGAAGTCAGATGTAGGCACTGCTGCCTTGGCTATCCAGCCTAAGGGTGGGGAAGAAGAAGCTCAAGAGATAACTCTCACTTGGGACTTCTCTGATGCTGACTGGCAAGCAGCCCTGGCTGATCAAGCTCCTGAGGCATGTAATGAGACTAACAGCGGTTCCAATGTTGCCAACTGGAGCGTAACATGCAACGGCCTTACCTATACCTCTGGTTCTGGAAATGGCCGCTGGAGTCAGACTGGTTGGATTCAGACAAATGGAGCGGGAAGTACTTCGGCCCGAGTCTTCAAATTCACGGCCCCTGCTGCCGGTAAGCTGATTGTCATTGGATCCAATACGGGCAATGCTGCTGCCACTGATGGACGTGGTATTGGTGTAACGGATTCTACAGGTGATCTTACACCGATAGTGAATCCGAATGGCGCTGGAACAGATCCCAAGGAGGCTAGCGAATGGGATGTTGCGGCCGGCGAGGTGGCCGTATACTCTTCAGTGAAGGGTATTCGTTTTTATATGATCCAGTTTGTTTACACAGAGAATCCCACTGAGAAAGAATCTTATTCATGGGTCTTTTCTGATGCCGACTGGCAGTCAGCCCTGGCTGATCAAGCTCCTGAGGCATGTAATGAGACTAACAGTGGTTCCAATGTCGCCAACTGGAGCGTAACATGCAACGGCCTTACCTATACCTCTGGTTCTGGAAATGGCCGCTGGAGTCAGACTGGTTGGATTCAGACAAATGGAGCGGGAAGTACTTCGGCCCGAGTATTTAAGTTTACTGTAGGCAAAGCCGGCATCTTACGCGTTGTCGGATCTAATACTGGAAATGCTGCAGCCACTGATGGACGTGGTATAGGCGTGACTGATTCTACCGGCGAGCTTACGCCTATCGTTAACCCGAATGGAGCTGGAACAGATCCCAAGGAGGCTAGCGAATGGGATGTTGCAGCCGGAGAAGTAGCGGTATACTCTACAGTTAAGGGTATCCGTTTCTACAGTATTGAGTTCGAGAGCAAATAACCTCTCTTTAAGGGACCCGGGGGTGATACCCCGGCTCCCTTCCAATAACTAAAAACACTATACTATGGCTTTCATCGACAAAGATTTCATGCTGCAGTCAAAGACTGCCCAGAGACTCTACCACGAGCACGCGGAGAAGATGCCCATCATCGACTACCACTGCCACCTTGTTCCCCAGCAGATCGCTGAGAACATCCAGTTCCGTGACATCACCCAGTTATGGCTGGTGGACGGCCACTACGGAGACCACTACAAGTGGCGCGCAATGAGGGCAAACGGCGTGAGTGAGGATTATCTCACCGGAGGCAAGTACTCAAGTTGGGAGACCTTTGAGAAGTGGGCAGAGACTGTTCCTTACACCATGAGGAACCCCCTTTATCACTGGACCCACCTGGAACTGAGCCGTGTATTCGGCATAGAGAAACTCCTCTGCCCCGCCACCGCGCGTGAAATCTTTGAAGAGTGCAACGCCAAGCTGGCAACTCCGGAATTCCGCGGTCAGGCCCTCATCAGAAAATTCAACGTGGAGACCGTGTGCACTACAGACGACCCCGCCGATGACCTCCGCTGGCACAAAAAGATTGCCGCAGAGCCCTTCGGCACGAAGGTCATCCCCGCCTGGCGCCCGGACAAGGCCATGGCAATTGAGGACCCCAAGGCCTACAAGGCATACCTCCAGCAACTTGGAGAGGCGGCCGATATGGAGATTGACTCCTATGCCGATCTTTGCGAAGCCCTCCAGAAGCGTCACGACTACTTTGCCGCCAACGGCTGCAAACTCTCCGACCACGGCCTTGAGAACTTCTACGCGGAGGATTACACCGAACTTGAGATTGAAGCCATCTTCAAACTGGTCCTCCTTGGAAAGCGTCCAAGCGAGAGGGAACTGAACAAGTTCCGCAGCGCCTTCCTCCACGACCAGGCGGTCATGGACTGCAAGGCCGGCTGGGCACAGCAGTTCCACATTGGCGCCATCCGCAACAACAACACCAAGATGTTCAACCTGGTTGGCCCGGATACCGGCTTTGACGCCATCCACGACCAGGAGATTGCGGCCGCAGGCCATAAGTTCTTCAACCGCCTTGCATCTGAGGATGCCCTTACAAAGACCATCCTCTACTGCCTCAATCCCAAGGACAACGAGGTTATGATGACCATGCTCTACACCTTCAACGACGGCACCGTTCCCGGCAAGATGCAGTTCGGAAGCGGCTGGTGGTTCCTGGATCAGGAGGTTGGCATGCGCCGTCAGATGGACGCCCTGAGCGTCCTTGGCCTCTTCTCACGCTTCGTGGGTATGCTTACGGACTCCCGTTCCTTCATCTCATATCCCCGCCACGAGTACTTCCGCCGCATCCTCTGCGACGTCCTTGGAAAGGACATCGAGGAAGGAAAACTCCCCAAGAGCGAACTCGACTTCATCGGCAAGATGGTTGAGGACATCTCCTACAACAACGCAAAGAACTACTTCAACTTCTAGTATATGAAGTACATCAAGATCAATCCGGCCGATAACGTTGCGGTAGCGCTCCAGGACCTCCTGAAAGGTGAGGTCGTTGAGGGCGTGACCCTCCTTGTGGACATCCCTCGCGGCCATAAGATAGTGCTCCAGGACCTCAAGGCAGGGGAGAACGTGATAAAGTACGGCTTCCCCATCGGCCACGTAACAAAGGACGCCAAGGCAGGCACCTTGGTGAACCACGAGTGCATCAAGACCAACCTTGAAGGGCTTCTGGAGTATAAGTATGAGCCGATATTCGGTACGCCTTCGCAGACTAAAACTTTTTGCGCTGAAAATGCGCAAAAAGTTTTGTCTGACTCCGGCGTAAAAGAATATACGTTCAAGGGCTACCGCCGCTCAGACGGCCAGGTTGGTGTCCGCAACCAGATCTGGGTTATCCCTACCGTGGGCTGCGTGAACGGCATCTGCCAGCAGATCGTAGACCGTTTCAAGGCCGAATTTCCCGGTCATCCGGGCGTGGATGCCGTTGTGGCTTTCCCGCACAACTACGGCTGCTCCCAACTTGGCGGTGACCACGAGAATACCCGCACCATCCTCAAGGATATGGTGCATCATCCCAACGCAGGCGGCGTTCTGGTGGTGTCCCTTGGCTGTGAGAACAACCAGTTGGATGCTTTCCGTGAACTCTGCGGCCCCGTGAATGAGTCCCGCGTGAGGATGTTCGTGACCCAGAAGGTGAAGGACGAGGTTGAGTACGGCCTTCAGCAGTTAAGGGAAATCTATGCCGTCGCATCCAAGGACGTAAGGGAGGATGTCCCCGTGAGCGAACTCCGCGTGGGCCTCAAGTGCGGCGGCTCCGACGGCCTTTCCGGCATCACTGCAAATCCGCTTCTTGGCGTGTTCAGCGACTGGATTGTGGAGCAGGGCGGAACTACCGT
>JAFSPR010000009.1 GCA_017451395.1 Bacteroidales bacterium | reverse complement strand
GTGAGCCGATGATCTTGATGGTGTTCTTGTTGGCACCCACGGTACCGTCACTGCCAAGACCGTAGAACTTGCACTCCGTGGTGCCGGGCTTCACGATTGAAACCTCGCTCTTGATGGGCAGGCTCTTGAAGGTGACGTCGTCCACAATGCCGATGGTGAAATCGGCCTTGGGCTCCTTGGCGTCAAGGTTGTCATATACGGCAACAATCTGGGCGGGGGTGGTGTCCTTTGAGGACAGACCGTAACGGCCGCCGATGATGAGGACGTTGTCCCTGCCCTGGAAGAGGGCCTTTACGTCTGTGAAGAGGGGTTCTCCCACTGCGCCGGGTTCCTTGGTGCGGTCAAGAACGGCGATGCGGCGGACGCTCTTGGGAAGCACTGAGAAGAAGTATTTCTCACTGAAGGGCCTGTAGAGGTGGCAGGTGATGAGACCGTACTTTCGGCCGCGGCCTGCGAGGTAGTCGATGGTTTCCTTGATGGTTTCAGTTACGGAACCCATTGCAACGATGATGTTCTCTGCGGTAGGGTCACCGTAGTACTCGAAGGGACGGTAACTGCGGCCGGTGAGTTCCGTGATTTCGCCCATATAGCGGGCTACGATATCCGGAACTGCATCGTAGAACTGGTTGCGGGTTTCAACTGCCTGGAAGTATACGTCTCCGTTCTGGGCGGTACCGCGGGTGACGGGGGCGTCAGGGTTCAGGGCGCGCTCACGGAAGCGGCGGAGGGCCTTTTCGGATACCATCTCACGGAGGGCGTCCTCGTCAAGGGCCTCGATCTTCTGGATTTCGTGGGAAGTGCGGAATCCGTCAAAGAAGTGAAGGAACGGGAGGCTTGACTTGATGGATGCGAGGTGCGCGACGGCAGCAAGGTCCTGGGCTTCCTGGACGGAACCGGATGCCAGCATGCAGAAGCCGGTCTGGCGGCAGGCCATTACGTCCTGGTGGTCTCCGAAGATGGAGAGGGCGTGGCTTGCAAGGGCGCGGGCGCTCACGTGGAATACGGTGGGCAGCATTTCACCGGCAATCTTGTACATATTGGGAATCATCAGGAGAAGTCCCTGGGAGGCGGTGAAGGTTGAGGTGAGGGCACCGGCCTGGAGAGAGCCGTGAACGGCGCCTGCTGCACCGGCTTCACTCTGCATCTCCGTTACTTTCACGGTCTCTCCCCACAGGTTTTTCTTACCGTGGGCAGCCCACTCGTCTATGTTCTCTGCCATAGTTGAGGAAGGCGTGATAGGGTAGATGGCTGCGTGCTCGCTGAACAGGTAAGCGATGTTACTGGCGGCATAGTTACCATCACAGGTGATGAATTTCTTTTCTTTTGCCATAGTTTGAAATGTGGTTAATATTATTGTTGTAAATTATTGAATTCCTTCTATTATAAGTTCGGGATCTGTGGAAATCCTTGATACAAGGCCCTGCAGGACGCTTCCGGGGCCTATCTCCACAAAGCGGCCGGCGCCGTCTGCAATCATACCCTGGACGGTCTTTGTCCAGCGGACGGGGGAAGTGAGTTGCTTCAGGCAGTTTTCCTTTATGAGGCTGGGATCCGTTGTGGGGGCTGCGGTCACGTTCTGGTATATGGGGCAGCGGGGAGCATTGAACGGGGTGGCCTCGATGGCCTTTGCAAGTTCAACGCGCGCGGGCTCCATAAGGGGGGAGTGGAAGGCTCCGCTCACCGGAAGTACAAGGGCGCGCTTTGCGCCGGCTTCCTTGAGGAGGGCGCAGGCTTTTTCCACGGCCGATAATTCTCCGGAGATTACAACCTGCCCGGGGGAGTTGTAGTTTGCGGGAACTACGCCGGGGATATCGGCACAGATCCTTTCAATTGTTTCGTCGTCAAGTTTTATGACTGCGGCCATGGTGCCGGGGACTTTCTCGCAGCACTTCTGCATTGCGGCTGCGCGGGCTGCAACAAGCCTCAGGCCGTCCTCAAAACTGAGGGCACCGGCGGCAACAAGGGCGCTGAACTCCCCAAGGGAGTGGCCTGCAACCATATCCGGCTGCAGGGCCTGTTCCATTGCGAGGATGGTTGAGTGGATGAAGATTGCCGGCTGGGTGACTTTTGTGGCCTTGAGGTCATCTGGCTCTCCCTCAAACATTATGTCCGTGATGCGGAAGCCAAGGATTTCATTGGCCTTTTCGAATAACTCCTTGCGGGAGGGGTAGAGGTCTTTGGCCATTCCCGGAAATTGGGAACCCTGGCCGGGGAAAATATATGCTGTCTTCATTAAATACGTATAAGCATACAAAGATAACAATTATTTTTGGCTTTTGAAAACAATTGTTCCGTATGCAAAAAAGATGACCGCCTGTGGGGCAGTCATCCGGGGAGTACCTCTGCTCGGAATCGAACCGGGACCAACGGAACCGGAATCCGTTATTCTATCCTTTAAACTACAGAGGCGAAGGGACTGCAAAGTTAGAAAAAAATTTTGGATGAGGAGGCCGATTTTGATATATTTGCAGATACGAACCATAAAACACACTGGATATGAACCTGTTCAACCCCGAAATCAAACTGGAGAAGCAACTCCAGGCCCAGATCTACAATGCCCTTGAAGGAGACGTAGTGAACTTTATCCTTTCACACGCCGGAGATACCCCGGATGACATCTATCACAGAAGCGAGATGGAAGGCCAGAGCATGAAGGTGGACAAGGACGTCATGGGGGATTTCTATAAACTCTGTATGGACGTGAAAGCGCGTCTTGGCTTCAAGGACCCGGTAGACTTCTACATCACCGGCAGCCAGCAGGTTAACGCCTGGTCCCTGGCGGCAAAGACGGAGGGAAACGCCCACATAGTGAACGTGTACTCAGGCCTCTACAACCTCATGAACGAGGATGAACTCCGCTTCATAGTGGGGCACGAACTTGGGCACCTTATAAATCACGACACATCCCTGAGGCGCCTTATCGGCTTCATCTATCCCCAGGGAACCCAGATCCCGGTTGCCCTCCAGTATAAGATAAACCTCCACGACCAACTTGCGGAACTTGTGGCCGACCGCTACGGTTACCTTGCCTGCGGCAAACTGGAGGCCTGCGTAACGGGCTTTTTCAAACTGTCTTCGGGAATAGACCTCACAAAACTTGGCGTGAGCATAGAGGACCTCCTTGAAAAGAACGACAAATCCCTGGACTTCTTCCTGAACGGCGGCGGCCTCAGTTTTGAGGACCACCCCGTGCACCCCATCCGCACCCAGGCCATAAAACTCTTTGCCAGGGCAAATTCCGGCAAAGAACTGGAAGAGGGAATGGAGCAGCTTATTCAGGTGCTCCTCAAGAGCGGCAGCAACCCTATGGACCCCCCGATGTCCGTTTTCATCGCCACTGCCGGCATCATAGCCGCCAGCATTGACGGGGAGGTGTCCAAGGAGGAATATGAGCATATAGTGCGAACCCTTGCCTCATCTCACCTGTTCCCCTCTCAGTTTGTGGAAAACATTGCCCATGGTGACGTTGACAAACTGTTCCAGGACGCCGTGAACGCCCTTGTGGAGGCAGAACCTTCAATCCGTCCCGGACTCCTTCAATATATGATGGAGATTGTAATCGCAGACAAGGACATCCACGAGAAAGAGGTTAATTTCATCTACGATATCGGCCAGAAACTGGGCCTTGACCCCAAGGAAATATCCCGGATTTTCGCAAGTATGGTGCAGCGGTATTTCAGCCCCAGTCTGTCCTCCCTGGCATAAAAACACGGGAGAAAGAGTGCCGACATCGTTTTTTTACGTATATTTGTATAATTTTTTGAAAGAAACCAAACCACAACACTAACTATTTATTATGAAAAAACTACTTTTAACTGCACTTTTGTTAGCTCTTGGCCTGTCCGCAGTTGCACAGGAAGAAGAGAAGGAAATGAAGAAAGGCTGGAGCTTCGGTGTGCTGCCTACTGCCACGTATTCCGTAGATAACGGTTTCCAGGCAGGACTTTTCGGAGACGTGTATTATTATGGTGACGGCTCCACCTATCCGGATCCCGTCCACAAGATCAGCTGGGAAGGCTCTTTCTTCACCCACAGCCACCGCATGCGTTTCTACCTTGCATACGACTCAAAGTATCTCATTCCCAAGATGAGGGTGAATGCATCAGTGACTTATGTAGGAGACCCTCTGTATAGCTTCTGGGGCTTCAACGGTCCTGCTGCAGTCCAGGATTATGACATCTGGTCCAACCGTCATACAGGCGCCGGCAATCATCTCAACTATTATGGTATGAGCCGTGATATGCTGCGTGTACTTGCCAATTTCCAGGGACAGATTGTGCCTCACCTCAACTGGGCGGCCGGCGTCAACTTCTGGTATTGGAAGATGGGGGCCATGAGGGATAATGGTATCAAGAAAATTGATAATGAGACTTTTGATGATGTCCAGAAGTACAATACAGATGTAACTCTCTATAATAGATACGTCCAGTTGGGCGCTATCCACGAAGATGAGAAAAACGGTGGTCTCGCACTTGAACTGAATGCTGGTGTTGTGTACGACACCCGTGACATTGAAGCCGCTCCGAACAAGGGTATTTGGGCCGAAGCCTACCTCAATGGTAACGTTCTCCAGCACCAGTATCTTAAGGCATGCGTGTATTTCCGTCACTATGTAAGCATTCCTATTCCCATTCCTGCCGGTAATCCCGTATTTGCTTATCGTCTTGCCTGGCAGCAGACCCTTGCTGGTGAAACTCCCATCTACATGATTCAGAATGTTCCGCTGCTTGTCCAGCGTAATATGATCTCTGAGGGATTCGGTTCATCCAACACAATCCGTGGTCTTCGTGAAAACCGCATACTTGCTGAAGGAATGGCTTGGGTTAACACCGAACTCCGCGTGAAACTTGTGAATTTCAAACTCTTTAACCAGTACTTCTACATTGCTCTCAACCCGTTCTTTGATGGCGGTATTATCACCAAGCCTTACAGGGCAGATGTTATGAAGGGTATTGTAACCGATCCCGCTCTTGTTGCTTATGACTTCAGTGCTTACAGAAATTACCTTGCAAATACCCCCAAGGAAGCCAAAAACAAAGAAAGGTTTGACGCTCTGCACAATGCATCATACAACGGCACTATCTATGATGAGGCCAACTTGAAGCAGTTCATCTATAGCGCCGGTGCGGGCCTCAAGATTGCGATGAACCAGAACTTCATCGTATCGGCAGAACTCGCAAAGTGCTTCACTCCCGGCCTTGACGCAGGCCTTTGGATCGGCATCGGCATTAACTATCAGTTCTAAGCTATGAAAACGATTACCAACATTGTGGCCATTGCCCTTCTGGCCATTTCAATGACAGGCTGCATGGCCGGCAAGTTCATGTCGAACTTCGCCCTTACGCCCAACCCTCACGGCGTTGCCGATATCGAACGCACCCGCCATAAGGCCGATTCCCTGATGCCCGGCTCCACCGCCTGGTACGACGGCCTCAAGGCCCAGGGTATCCTCAAGGACACCTGGACCACCAGCTGGGACGGCAAGAACCTCCACGCCTGCTACGTTCCTGCAAAGGATCCCGCAAACGCCCAGGGTACCGCAATAGTTGTCCACGGTTACGGAGACAACCACTTTGTATTCCTCTATCTTGTACGCATGTACAGGGATGAGTTCAACTACAACGTCCTGTTCCCTGACCTCCAGTATCACGGATACTCGGAGGGCGACGAAATCCAGATGGGCTGGTTCGACCGCCTTGACCTTGAAATCTGGGCAAAGGAAGCCCACAAGATTTTCAACGACGACTTCATGGTGTTCCACGGCGTGTCAATGGGCGGAGCGACCGTCATGATGGCATCCGGCGACGAGCTCCCGGAATACGTGAAGGCAATCGTGGAAGACTGCGGCTATGCTTCCGTTGTAAAGCAGTTCAACCAGAACCGCAAGGAAAGCTTCGGCTTCATCCCTCCGGATGTCCTCCAGAGCGCAAGCCTGGTTACAAAGAAAAACTACGGCTGGGGCTTCTGGGAGGCTTCTTCGGTGGAGCAGCTTAAAAAGAGCACCGTCCCCATGCTTTTCATCCACGGAGACGCCGACGACTTTGTCCCGTTCGGCCATCTCCAGCTCAACTATGACGCCAAGAAGAGCGGCTACAAGGAAATGTACGTGTGCCCCGGCGCAGTTCATGCCAACTCCTATGCCAAGGACCCCGAAACCTACAAGCACAGGGTTCTGAACTTCCTCAAGACCGTGAAGAACATGCTTGATTTGGGTATTTATCCGGACGGAACCAACAGAGCATACATAGTTAACAAATGAGTAAAAAGTACATTCTGGCCCTGGACCAAGGAACAAGCTCCTCCAGGGCCATCGTCTTTGACCACAACGGCAACATCTGCTCCAGCGCACAGCAGGAGTTCACCCAGCATTTCCCAAAACCCGGCTGGGTGGAGCACGACCCTATGGAGATATGGTCCTCCGAGGCCGCAGTCATTGCCCAGGCCATCTCCAAGATAGGAATAAATGGCCTGGACATCGCCGGTATCGGCATCACGAACCAGAGGGAAACCACAATTGTCTGGGATGCCGAGACAGGCCTTCCCGTGTACAACGCAATCGTGTGGCAGGACCGCCGCACGTCGGAGTTCTGCGACTCCCTCAAGGCGCAGGGCCTTGTTGAGAAGATCCGCCGTAAGACGGGCCTTATCATAGACGCCTATTTCTCCGGCACCAAGATCAAGTGGATCCTTGACAACGTTCCGGGAGCAAGGGAGAAGGCCAGTGCCGGAAAACTCCGTTTCGGCACCGTGGATTCCTGGCTTGTGTGGCAGCTCACAAGGGGAGAGGTGCACATCACGGATGTTTCCAACGCATCCCGCACGATGCTCTTCAACATCAACACCCTTGAGTGGGATCCGGAACTTCTGGACCTTCTGGACGTTCCGCTTTCGATGATGCCCAGGGTGTGTTCCTCCTCCGAGATCTACGGATACACCAAAACCACCATCTTTGCCCACGAGGTCCCCATTTCCGGTATCGCCGGTGACCAGCAGGCCGCCCTTTTCGGCCAGATGTGCACCGCTCCGGGCTCTGTCAAGAACACCTACGGCACGGGCTGCTTCCTCCTTATGAATACGGGAAAGGAGCCCATCCTTTCAATGAACAACCTCCTCACTACGGTTGCGTGGAAGATAGGGGACACCGTAAATTACGCCCTTGAAGGCTCCATCTTCGTGGGCGGAAGCGTTGTCCAGTGGCTCCGTGACGGCCTTGGCGTCATCAAGAGTTCATCGGAGGTGGAGGCCCTTGCTGCATCCGTTCCGGACAACGGCGGCGTATACTTCGTACCTGCCCTTACCGGTATGGGCGCCCCTTACTGGGACCAGTACGCCCACGGGGTAATCTGCGGCATAACCCGCGGCACAACGGCCGCTCATATTGCCCGTGCAGCCCTTGAGGGCATCGCCTTCCAGACTATGGACATAGTCCGCGCAATGGAGCGTGACGCCGGCGTGAAACTGGCGGAACTCAAGGTGGACGGCGGGGCATCGGCCAATAACCTTATGATGCAGTTCCAGGCCGATGTCCTGGACACCACCGTGGTGCGTCCCCGCGTAGTTGAGACCACCGCAATGGGCGCCGCATACCTTGCAGGCCTTGCAGTGGGCTTCTGGGGCTCTCTGGAGGAGATCAAGCAGCAGTGGCAGGCCGACCGTACGTTCACGCCCACCGCCGCTGACATGACCGCCGCCCGCAAAGGCTGGGCCGATGCAATTTCAAGAACCGTAAGTAAGCAATAACTATGAATCCCGCTTTTATATTTGAATTTATCGGCACTCTGGTGCTTGTGCTGCTGGGCGACGGTGTATGCGCAGCGTGTTCACTCAATAAGAGTAAGGCAAAAGGGGCCGGCTGGGTGGTGATTACCCTTGGCTGGGGCCTTGCCGTGATGATGGGCGTGCTCATCGCAGGTCCCTCGTCAGGCGCTCACCTCAACCCCGCCGTAACCCTTGGCCTGGCTATCGCCGGCAAGTTTGGCTGGGACCTTGTACTTGGCTATATCGTGGCCCAGATGCTGGGCGGTTTTGTGGGTGCAGTGCTTGTGTGGCTGTTCTACAAGGACCACTACAAGGCCACTGCCTCAGAGCCTGACACTATGCTTGGCACGTTCTGCACCATGCCTGCCATTGCAAATCCCTGGAGGAACTTCCTCTCGGAGGTAATCGCAACCTGCGTACTGGTGTTCGTGATTCTTGCAATCGGCACTCAGGGCAACGCCTTCCAGGTGGGTCCAGTGAGCGCTTCCACAGGCGCTATCGGCTCATGGCCCGTAACCTGCCTCATCATGTCCATCGGTATGTCCCTTGGCGCAACCACGGGTTATGCCCTGAATCCCGCCCGTGACCTCAGTCCCCGCTGCGCACACGCTATCCTTCCCATAGAGGGTAAAGGCGAAAGCGGCTGGTGGTACAGCTGGGTTCCCGTCTGCGGCCCTATGACAGGCGCCGCCCTGGCAGCAGGCCTCTTCCTTCTGGTCTTCTAGCCCTGGCGCATAACTGACAGAGAGTCAGCCGTTTAACAGTATAGCGGTGCACTTGCAGGTGCACCGCTATACTGTTAATGTGCTGATGGTTAGGGAATTAGCCTTTTCGTTCCTCCTTTAGGGTGAGGCCCATAAAGAGCATGGCAAGGATGCAGGCGGCAATGAGGAGCACGAAGGTGGAGTTCCAGCCAAGGGACTGGGCCACAAGGCCAAGGATCCAGTTGGCAAGGAGGAACGTGCCGAAGAAGTAGCCGAAAAAGCCCGTAAGGCCCGCTGCAGTGCCGGCTGCGTTCTTGGGAGCCAGGTCCAGCGCCTGTACGCCGATAAGCATCACGGGGCCGTAGATGAAGAATCCAATGCCGATAAGGCAGATCATCACCACGGTGATGTTGTCCATAAACTGCCAGTAGAGCACCACGAACACCAGCACAAGTGCCATAAAGATTATGGTGGGAAGGGCGCGGCGGCCATGGAAGACCTTATCTGAAAGCCATCCGCAGATTATGGTGCCGGGGATGGCGGCAAATTCATAGGCGGAATATGCCCAGCCCATGGACTTGATGTCTATTCCCTTTTCCGTGAGAAGGGTAGGTGCCCAGTCAAGGCAGCCGTAGCGCACCATATATACGAAGGCGTTGGCAAGGGCAATGAACCACAGGAACTTGTTGTTGAGTACGTACTTGAAGAAGATGTCCTTGGCCGACAGCGTTTCTTCGTGCTTTTCGGAGTAGTTCTTGGGGTAGTCGTTCCTCCAGGCCTCAACTGACTGCAGACCGCAGGACTGAGGGGTGTCTCTCAGAAGCATGAAGGCAAGTACGGCAATCAGGAGCGCTACCGCTGCGGGGAATGCAAATGTGCCGATGAGGAAGTACAGTTCCGTGTGGGCGCCGTAGAACCAACTGCCGAACCAGATGGCGCCGTATGTGGCCATAAGGCCCACAAGGCCGCCTCCCACGTTATGGGCGCAGTTCCAGATGCTCATCATAGTGCCGCGCTCCCCGGGAGAGAACCAGTGCGTCATCACACGGCCGCAGGGAGGCCAGCCCATACCGTTGAACCAGCCAACGCAGGCGTTAAGGACGCCCATCACCACAATCGCAAGGGCCTTGTTATCGGCCCCTAAATACTTGATGGGAATTATCATAAACGCCATTGAAAGGGCGCTGAGGATAAGGCCGAGGGGAAGGAACACGCGGGCGTTTGAGCGGTCACTGACACTTCCCATCAGGAATTTTGAAAGGGCGTACGCCGCGGCGTTGATACCAAGCACGAAACCTAGTTCCGCTTTCTGGAACCCGAGGGGGGCCATAAACGGGATGGCCAGCGAGAGGTTCTTTCTCACAAGATAGAAGCCTGCATAGCCGATAAACGCTCCAAGGAATACCTGAAGGCGCAGGCGTTTGTATTTTGCATCTGCCTCCGGGCCGGTCTGGGCCGGGAGGTAAGCGGGTTGACGAAGGAAACTGAGCATTATCTTACTACTTCAATCAGACGGTCAGGATAGTTTGAGATTATGGCTTCCACGCCGCACTTTACCATACGGCGCATCTCGGCCTTGCTGTCCACGGTCCAGGGAACTACTCCAATGCCGTGGGCATGACACCAGGCCACGTTCTTCTTTGTGACAACGTGGGACTCAGGGCTCCACCACTGGGGGACAAAGTCAAGATTCTTAAGTAGTTTTTCGATGTTTCCGCCGTCGAAGGGCTCCGTGAGATAGGAAAGGGTTACCTCCGGCCATTTCTCATGGATATAATTGAGGGCGCGGGTGTCGAAACTCTGGACTATGAGCCTGTCTCCAAGGTTCTTAGAAAGGAGAAGGGGAATGCATACGTCGCAAAAAGTCTTGTAATCCGGCCACAGGGTGCCTTCGCCTTCGTCGTCCACGGACTTTATCTCAATGTTGTAGTTCACGGGATGCTTTGCGTAACTTTCCGTGAAATCAATGAGGTCCGATGCCAGGGGCTTTGCCACGGCAAGTTTAACCTGGTCCGGCCAGCGGTCTACGTGCCTGAGGCCAACATCGTACCGGGCAATACTGTCATAGGGCATTGTGAAGAGGTATTCCTTGGGATCACCCTTTTTTACAAGCGAGCCGTCAGGGCGCGTTGAGTAACGCTCATGAAAGTAAGGGTCGTGGGAAACCACCACCTGGAGGTCCTTGGACAGATGAAGATCGAACTCCAGGGTATTTACGTCCATATCCAGGGCGTTTTTCATTGCGGGGATGGTGTTCTCCGGATACAGTCCGGCACCTCCGCGGTGGGCCTGTACGTCAATGGGGCCGTGAGGGGCCGATGTGCCGCAGGATACTGCAGCGGCAATCACAAGTGGAAGAAGAAGTTTTTTCATATTACTCAAGTGCTTCTGCTAAAATTGATATTGGATTCATAACCGTGTAGCCCGTGCTCATCTCTATCTGCCACTTGCAGGTTTCGCAGTCGCAGGCAACTACGTCCGGGTTGACGTTCTTTATCTGCTCGAAGAGGGCGGCGCCTATTGCCTGGGAGGACTCGTAGTTCTCCTTCTTGAAGCCGTATGTGCCTGCAATTCCGCAGCAGGCCGATTCAAGGAGAGTGAATTCCACCCCGGGAATCATCCTGAGGAGCCTCTCCGTGAAGACACCCCAGCCCAGTTTTTCCATATGGCAGGGGACGTGGTAGGCCACCTTCTTGTGGTAATCGGCCTTGAACTTGAGCGTGGCGCCTTTTTCCAGTTTTTCAAAGATGAAACGGACAGCCATCTGGATGGCGTCCCTCACCTCTGAATTATCTACACCAAGGAGGTTGGGGTATTCGTCACGGAGGGTGAGGGTGCAGGTTGAAGATGTGGTAATCACCTTGAGACCGGCGTCAACTACCGCCTTTTTAAGCACCTCAACGTTATGGGTTGCCTGCTTTGCGGCCTGCTTTGAAAGTCCGTTTGTGATAAGTGCTATGCCGCAGCACTTTTCCTTTTCAAGCAACTGTACGCCGACGCCAAGGGCATTGAGAACCTTCACAAGGTCCTTGCCCAACTGGGGATAGTTGTAGTTCACGTAGCAGCCGTGGAAATAGGCTACCTGCTCCGGGAAAGCGGCCTGCTCCTTGCGGCGGCGCTTTAACCAGCCCTCGAAACTGCGGGCGCTGTACTTGGGGAAAGTGCGGTGACGGTCAATTGCAAGCGTCCAGTCAAGGGCCTGCTTGGTGATCCCAAGGCCGGTAACACCGTTCACGATGGGCGCAAACGGACGGGCCACGCTGCCCATAAAGTCAGTGTTTGCCAGCATCACGTCACGTAGTTTGGGGGCCGATTTCTCATACTTTATGCGGGCGCTCTGGATTAGATCGGCCACATCCACCCCCGACGGGCAGGCTACCTCGCACCTCTTGCAGTTGAGGCAGTACTTGAGGGCGTAGTTGAAAAAGTACGGGTCCTTGAGGCGCAGGCGCTCTCCGTCAGGGCCGGCCTGCTTGGGGCCGGGGTAGAGGGGATTCACCTGCAGAACGGGGCAGTACGCGGTGCACACCGTGCACTTCATGCATTCCTCAAAATTATGGGAACTGGAAGTATATTCCTGAAGTTTCATGCTACATTTCCTTTTGAGATTCTTCGGCTTCGCTGAGAATGCCGTCACAAGCCGCAAAAGCGGTGTTGATTGCCATTCCGGCCGCCGAGCCGAATTCCGGACGGGTGGCGCCGAGGACGGAGCCTATTGCAAAGAGATTCTGAAGGGGAGCGCCCTCACGGAAGCCGTGAAGGTTTTTGTCGGTCTTCACGCCGTAACCCATATAAGGCTGGTCTCCCGCAAAGGAGGGATTGTACCAGTCGTTGCGGTCCGGGGCGCTTTCAACGTCAAGGCCGAATACAGGCTCCGAGACCTCGAAGGGATTGCTCCTCAGGCCCTTGGAGAAGAACCCGCCGGTTGCAAGGATGAACCATTTGCCCTCAATGTAATGGGAGTCAAGGTTACGTGTCACGACGCTGTGCACAACGCCTTGATGGATATGGGCCTCAAGGGCCTCGTCACCTGCAAGGAAAGTGCCTCCCAGAACCTCAAAACGGCGTTTCAGGAGCATCTGGGTACGGATACCCGGGACAGACGGGGGCATGGTTCCGGCAAACACCACCTGTGCGGGGATGCCCTGGCGGATACGGCTGGGAACGGAAGGGTCCAGAAGGCCGAAAACCTGCGGCAGGACCACGGTGTCCTCGTCTTTCAGAAGCACGCGTACCTCCTGAACTACCTTCTCCCACACGCGGTCCATCTTGCGGGCAATCTGGACGGAGCGCATCTCCGAGGGGGAGATTTGGAGCTGCTCAAGTTCCGGCAGCGAAATAAAGCGTATGCGGCATTCCATTCCCTCCTTTTCCAGGCCTTCGGCAAGGAAGGAGGAGAAGAAGTCGTGATAGCCGAGGAAATTCACCACAAGGGCCTTACGGCCGATTTTTGGAGAGTCGAAAAGGCTTATGTCTTCAAGGGAAAGGGCGCCGGGACGGAAGGTGCCAAGGGGCATCAGGCGTACGCCCTCCTTGTAGTGCACGTGGATTCCCGCTTCCTGGAAAAGGGTGGAAAGGCGGGGCTCCGGGACCGTAAGTGACTCGAACGTTCCGGAGAAGAAATGCAGGGCGTTCTGGCCGCCCGATATTATGGCCGTTGAAAGACCGGCTTTCTGGAGACTTATGCCCGCCACCATTCCGGCAAGGCCGCCGCCCACGATAACGACGTCAAATTTCATAGGCCTAGTACATGTTTATAAACCCACTGAGTGTATTCCGCTTCACGGAGAGTGTCTCCCCAGCCGATAGGGAAGTTGCCCTTCCAGCGCTCCTGGAGGAAATCGGCAAGGTCTTTCCGTTCCCTCTCTATGCAGCCGTGGGCCTTGGCAAGGAGACCGGCGGCGCGGCAGGCGCAGAACTCTCCCTGGCAGGTGCCCATACCCACGCGTGTGCGCCTGCGCAAATCAGTAAGGGTGCTCACCTCCAGACGGTCTATTGCGGCGTTGATCTCGCCCACGGACACTTCCTCGCATTCGCAGATGAGGGCGTCGTCGCGGCGGTCTCCGGTGCGTAGGCGGGATGCCCTTGTGCCCATCCTGGAAGCCGCGGCCTTCTGGGCAGATGAAGGGGCTTCCCATATCTTCTGGGCCACCTCCTCATAGGATTTTTCCTCACTTCCGGGAAGGGGAGTGGTGGCGGTTTCGCAGGGCTTGTCTATTCCGAGTTTCTGGCACACGGCATTGGTTGCAATCTCTGCCATAAGCCTGTAGGTCATCAGTTTGCCGCCGGTTATGGTGATAAAGCCCTTAAGCCCGTCACGGACCTCGTGGTCCAGGCACACGATGCCGCGGGAGATGTTGCGGCCGGTAGGGTCGTCATCGGCACTGACAAGCGGCCGGACGCCGGCGTATGCGCGGAGGATCCTGGTGGACGACAGTGACGGGGCCAGTTTGGCTCCCTCGGTTATGAGAAGCGTCACTTCGTCGGGGGTTACGGCTACGTGGTCACATTCCTCAAAGGGGATGCGGGTGGAGGTGGTTCCAATCACGCAGACGGTGTCTCCGGGCACAAGGATATCGGCGTTTGAAGGCTTTCTGCAGCGGTTTATCACCATATTGTTCACCCTGTGGGCAAAGATGAGGAGCGCGCCCTTTGCGGGGTACATTCCCACGTTCACGCCCGCAAGGGAGGCAATACCGTGGCCCCAGATTCCGCAGGCGTTCACCGTGACGGGGGCATAATAATCGGCCTCCTCGCCGGCAATGTTACGGGTATGCACGCCGATTATTGTGTCTCCCTCGCGGATAAAGCCCGTCACCTCAGTCTGGAGGCGCACCTGCCCGCCGTGGAGTTTTGCGTCCAGCATATTGGCGGCGCAGAGGCGGAAGGGATCCACGCTGCCGTCAGGGACTCTCACCGCGCCGATAAGGGCGGGATTGACGGAAGGCTCCAGCCTCCTTGCAAGGTCAGGGTCAATTATTTCTGCATTGATTCCCGCGTTCTGGCACGCCTGGATGAAGGTTTGCTGATAGGCAAGGTCATCTTCCGGGAGGGTGATGAAAAGGCCGTCGGTCTCATCTATGCAGTGGGACGCGATGCGCCTCAGGATCATATTTTCCTCAATGCATTCCCGGGCCGATTCCGAGTCATTCACCGCATAACGCGCCCCGCTGTGAAGGAGGCCGTGGTTACGGCCAGTGGCGCCAGTGGCGATGTCCGAACGCTCGATAAGCAGGGTCCTGAGGCCTCTCATGGCGCAGTCTCTCTGCGTTCCGGCCCCCGTGATGCCACCGCCTATGATTATTACGTCAAATTCGTTTGGCTTCATAGTTTGAAGTGTTACTATCACGCAAATTTAATGAAAAAACAGCGGAAATGGAAATAATGGCGGACCTTTTGACGAACGGGGGAGTTTTGTGAGCGGAGACGTGTAAAACAGGGACGAACGGAACTTCCTCAAATGCTTTTATTTGCTAAATTTGTAACGCATAATTATAACAAAGTTATAACTGAACCAAACCATAACTCAATGAGAGACTCTTTTATGATAAGAAGTGGCATTACAGCCACACTGATGGCATTTCTGATGCTCCTTACCCTTGTGTCCTGCAGGAAGGAACCCGCCAGGGATGAGGAAGTGCCCGTACTGAAGGTTTCTGAAACCGCCCTCAGTTTTGCCGGAAACGGAGATGTGAAGAGCGTGACGGTTGAAACTTCCGGCACCTGGATTGCCAAGGCCGGAGTGGACTGGGTAATCCTTACCCCGGAAAACGGAGCCGGCACAAAAACCGTCACCGTGAAGGCCCAGGCAAACCCCAATACGGCCCAGAGGACAGGAAAGATTGAATTCTACCTTACCGCATACCCTGACGTCAAGGCGGAGGTAAGCCTTGTTCAGGCCGAAAAAGGCGGGGAGGACCCCAATCCCAACCCTCAGGACCCTGAGGACGACGGCCCGGACAACTCTTCCGTGGTCATCCCCAGGGAAGATTTCACGGAGGAAAGTTCCTGGAGCGTCACCGGAAGCATTATGGACCTTGCCTGGAGCAAGGATATCGTTATGCTGGAAGAACCCGCCTACGGCTGGCTTGCGGCATTTGACGTAGTAGTTGCTTCAGGAGAGGAGTTCAAGTTCCGTAAGGACGCCGACTGGGCCGTGAACCTTGGCGGAACCAACAAGGCTCTGGAACTGGACAAGAGATATAAACTGGCCGATGACGGAGCCAACCTAAAACTTCCCGCCGGCACCTATGACCTCTATATTCAGCCCACATTTATGCTGCTTTATGCCCTTGAGGCGGGCGCAACCTTCTCCCACGGAGACGCAGTTGCGGAGGCCGAGCAAGGGGAGAACGTGAGAATCTACGTCCTCAACAACTCCACCTGGTCAAAGCCTTATATGTACGCATATGTGGGCTCCGGTGAACTCCAGCCCTACGGCGCCTGGCCGGGAACTTACGCTGCCGGCACCAAGCAGTTCGGGGACTACACCTGGACTTACTGGGAGGCATCCGGCTTCAGCGGCATCAACGGAATAAACCTTATTCTGAACAATAACGGCGCGGATCAGTATCCCGCCCCGGATGAGCAGGAGGAACTCTGGAGCAACCTCACCATCCTCAATACCCTCTACTTCGTCTGGGACGGAACCACTCTTTCCCAGGTTGAGGATCCCGCAAATCCCGGCGTTACGGGAAAGGGCAAGGTTCCGGACGAAGTAAAGTTCGGCTCCAGTTCCTGGACTCTTATCGGCACGCTTGAAGGAACCAACTGGGACACCGATTTCCCTATGGACACTGAAGGATACTGGGAGGTTGCAAGGGGCGTTACCGTCGCTTCCGGAGAAATGTTCAAATTCCGTCAGAACCGCTCCTGGGGCAGTAACTACGGCTACGGAGAAAATGCCGGAGACACTCCCAGGGAGGCCACTGCAGGCGCAAAACTGGATATGGTGGCGGGCGGCGCAAACATCACAGTCGCTCCCGGCACCTACGACATCTACCTTGCAGCAGAGAACAGGATCGCATATATCCTTTCGGCAGGAAGCGCCTGGACACACGAGTCCGAGGGCAAGCCGGAATACGGCGGAGAAGGGGAGTATGATCCCGATCTTGATCCTTCAGCCAAACTCTCCGGCATCACCTACCAGATTAACATCTTCTCCTTCAAGGATTCAAACGGAGACGGCTACGGAGACCTTAACGGTATCACGGAGAGCCTGGATTACTTCGACAAACTTGGCGTAACCGGCCTCTGGCTCTCTCCCATCCATCCCGCCCAGAGTTATCACGGCTACGACGTAAAGGATTACACCGCAATAGAGAAACGCTACGGCACTGAGGAAGACTTCCAGAACCTTATCACGGAGGCCCACAAACACAATATTCGTATCTATATGGACTACGTAATAAACCACGCCGGAGACCAGAGCGTATGGTTCTCCGATGTCCGTGAGAAGGGCACTGGGAGCGAGTACTGGGACTACTTCTCCCTCTCCAAGAATCCTGAGGCCGATATCAAGGCCGGAAAGATTGCCCAGGTGGATCCTTCGGCCGGATACGACAAATACAAGTGGTTCCCCGTCCTCATCGGAGGTAAGGGAGAGAAACGCTACAAGATAGAACTTGACTGGACCAATGCCAGCGCTCCCAAGATGACGGTAACAGAAACCACGGAAGCCGTCACCACTTCCGGCACTTACAACAACGAGGAACGCTACCTCTACTGGGGCGGCGGCACCTACACCCAGTTTGTGGACAACGGGACAGGCAAGTACAAACTTGTCCTTGACTACAAGAGCGACTGGGGCTGCCTTGTCAGAACCACAAAGCAGGATGTATGGACCGGCAAGACCAAGTGGGGCTTCAACAAGACCGGAGACCAGATGGTCCTTGGAACCCCTCACACTCTGTACTCGGACGACAACCCGGACAATGTTCAGTCCATCGTGATGCCCGGCGGAGAACTCTACTACTACTACACTGAGTTTGGAACCGGTATGTTTGTAGACTTCAACTACGGTCCCGCATCAAACTGCGCCAATTCCAAGGCCTTCAAGGCCGTTGTGGCAACCGCGGAGAAATGGCTGAATATGGGCGTTGACGGCTTCCGCCTTGATGCCGTGAAGCACATCTACCACAATGAGACAGGCCCTGAGAACAAGGCATTCTGGAAGGCTTTCTACAATGCCTGCAACACCGTTTACAAGGCAAACGCATCAAAGCGCGCCGGCCTCAAGGGAATAGTCGACGAGAACATCTTTATGGTAGGTGAGGTGCTTTCCGGAGACGGAGACTGCACTCCTTTCTATGAGGGCCTTCCCGCCCTGTTTGAATTCCAGTTCTTCTGGGATCTCCGCAACTGCCTCAACTCTGAAAACATCTTCCAGGCCGGCTACGGCCAGAACTTCCCGGGTTCACTCAGTTACCGCTGGAACAACCACAGGGGAGTGAGGGGAGACGCAATCTCCACCCCCAAACTGGCCAATCACGACGAAGACCGCACCGCTTCCCAACTTGGCAACTACAAGCCCAAGATCCGCCTTGCGGCCGCCGTGCTGCTTACATCGGCAGGCCGTCCGTACATCTATCAGGGCGAGGAACTGGGCTACTGGGGCACCAAGGCCGGAGGTGACGAGTACGTGCGTACTCCTATCCTCTGGACCACTTCCCAGTCCAGCGCCGCTTCCAAGGGCGTAAGCAACAAGGTGGACTGGAATATGCTTCAACCCTCCATCAGCGTTGAGAGCCAGGAGAAGGACGAGGCGTCGCTCCTAAGCCTCTACCGCCACTTCGCCTATGCAAGGAGCGTCAACAAGGCCCTTGCCGATGGTTGGCCCGAGGCCGATGAACGCACTATGGGAGGCTATGACGGCCGCGTTGCCGGCTGGTACCTCCACGCCAACGACGGCTCTGACAAAGTGGTCCTGGTGATGCACAACTTCTCCAGTTCCTCCACCACCGTCACCCGCTGGCCCAGAGAGAACGCCACCCAGGAGAGCATCCTCATATCCAACGGCAAGGTAACCGTGAGCGGAAATGTGGCCGACGGCACCTCCGTCACCCTTCCCGGCTACAGTTCCGTGGTCTTTGCTCTGAATTGATGCCTAAAAACGTGCTTATAACTTTTTAAAACATATACACTAAAACCACAATTATGAAAAAAGCATTAATTTCAATCCTTGCAATTGCTGCTTGCCTTGTGGCCTGCAACAAAGCAGAAACCGTGAATCAGGATGCCCGTAAGGCGGTCCGTTTTTCCGTAACCAATCTTGGCACTTACCAGTTCAAGTCTCCTACCGTAGCGCTTGGTGAGACTGGTAACGCTAGCGTAGGTATCTACGCCGCTACCCTTGGCGCAGACAACATCCAGGCAACCGTGGCAGGAAGTGCCCTTACCCCTGCAACTCCCATTTACTGGGCAGTTGGTCAGGCCGAAGATGCCTCCACACAGTTCGTGGCCCGTTATCCTTATGCGGCAGGCGCAGCCATCAACGATGGCTATGACATTCCCGCCGACCAAAGCAGCGAGGATACCTATTCCTATCAGGCCAACTTTATGAGCGCAGTGGCTACTTCCACTCCTGCAACCAACGCAGTGGCATTCGCCTTCAAGCACCCCTTCGCAAAGGTTCAGGTTAACATCACCAACAATCTTGGCGCCGACGCCGCCGCTTCGGTTGTTATGAAACAGGTGAAGATGAACGCCACCGCCCTTGACCTCACCGCCTCTCCCGCAACTCCCACCCTCGCCGACACCAAGGTTAACGTAAATGCCTACAAGGTTTCCGATACCCAGTTCGAACTTGTAATCATGCCTCAGGCCGCTACCGCAGAGATGGACATCGTTGTCACCACCACCCTTGGCTCCATCTATACTTTCCGCATTTCCGGTGATTACACCTTTGCTGCAGGCAAGGTTGCGGTTGCTGCAGTTACCCTTGATCCCGTAGGTGGCACTGACGGCAACCGTCAGGCAGTTGGCGCCTTCACTTTCTCCGCTCCCGAGGAATGGACAAACGGCACGGCCACAACTGTCAACGAATCTGCAGATCCCGTAGCAGGCAATTACATTCAGATCGGCGGCTGCGTCTATATCACTGCCGATAAAGGTGACGAAGCCTGGGCACACTACTACAATATGCAGTATACCGCAGAGAACACCTGGACAATAACCCTCAATTATGACGAGTCTATGACCGACGACGATAGCGGTAAGGGCTTCATCGTCCGCAGGGGCACCGATTACTGGGGAATGTGGACCGGCTCTGAGAGCATCAATGAGACTTATGTCCTTGAGCCCACAGACGACACCCACAAGAACATCAAACTTGCTGCAGCAGGTAACTACACCCTTGTGTACAATTCCAGCAGCCGCATCTTCACAACAATTACACGTAACGGCGACGCCGAATAAAAACAGCAGTCATTATGAAAAGATTTACAGTTATCCTTGCTGCGGCACTGGCTCTTGCAGCCTGCGCCAAGCAGGAATCCGTACGTCCCGTACAGCAGGGCGAGGTGAGGTTCACAACCAATATCCAGACCTACACCGTGAAGGCCACGGATACCGCATTCGAGAACAATGATGAGATTGGTATCTTTGCCGGCGCTCCCATCAGCAAGAACAATGTGAAGGCCGTCGTAACCGGCACAAGCCTTATTCCCGTAACCCCCATCAAGTGGGTTGAGGACAACAACAGCGTAGTGGACTTTGTGGCTTACTATCCTTATGCAGAGGCCGCTACTCTCACGGATTATGTATTTGAGGTACAGACCAACCAGAGTTCTGCCGCCAACTACACCAAGAGCGACCTTATGCTGGCAAAGAAGTCATCGGCCCCTACCGAGAACGCCGTTGAACTCGCTTTCTCCCACGCCCTTTCAAAGGTTGTAATCAGCCTCACCAATTCCGTTCCCGAGACCACTGTCTCCCGCGTGGAATTCGAGGGTGTGAAGATGAGCGCAAAGGTGAACCTCTCTACCGGCGCTGTCTCTGAACTGGGCGCAGAAGGCACCATCACCGCCAATGCAAACGGCACCGCCTACCAGCTTATCCTCCTTCCCCAGAGCGCAAGCCCCAAGGTGAACGTATACCTCTCAAACGGCAATAAGTACACCTATGAACTTGCATCGGCCTTCACGTTCAAGGCAGGCAAGAAGGCTTCCGCAGCCCTTGTGGTGAACCCTCAGCAGGAGGCCGGCGTGGTTGAATTCTCCTTCACCGTCTCCGACTGGGAAGTTGATGCCGATGCCCTCGAGTTCGGCGATCCTTCCGTTGAGGCAGGCACTCCTGAACACACCTGGAGTGTGATTGGATCTATGAATGGCGACGAGTGGAAAACCGATATCCCGATGGTTCTGACCGACGGCAAATGGACTGCCACCATTACCTATGCTGCAGGCGATGAATTCAAACTTCGCGCAGACGGCGCTTGGGATCTCAGCGCCGGTATCAAATCCTCTTGGGAGAACCAGGTATTCATTGCAGGTGAGAACCCCGATCCCTATCTTGAGGAGAACAGCCCCCGCAACATCAAGCTGGAAGCTGCAGGAGAGTACAAACTTGAATTCGAGTATCCTGATTACAAGTTCGTGGTCACAAAACTCAGCGGTGAAGATCCTCAGCCGGTAGAAACAGCTACCCTTACCCTCAACGTGCTCAACACCGTGGGTTGGGAGACAATGAACGTGTACTGCTGGACTGACACGGATCCCTGGCCCCGCTATACCGCAGAATGGCCCGGAGATGCAGCCGCCGCAACAGATGTCGCAGTAGGTGAAAAGACCTTCAAGAGTTTCACCATTGCCGGCATCCCTCAGAATGCCACCGATGTCAAGTACATCCTCAATAACGGCAATGGTGGAGAAGGCAACCAGACCGCAAACCTTGACCTTCCTGCACTTACATCGGCCGAAGTAACCCTCTATATCGAACTTAAGACCGACCTTACAGTCGCAGAAGTGGAATAGTACCGTCGTCACCCTATGAGAAAATACATTGTAATATTCACATTGGGTATTCTCGCCTTGGGTGTATGCTCCTCCTGCCGGCGCGGCAGGGAGAATCCGGAGGAAGTGAGATACTCCATGAGGGAGGATGTGGAATTCACCGCATCGGCCTCAGGGTATGTCACAAAGGCAACGGACTGGGCCCTGGAGAATGGCGACGAGATTGGAATCTTCGCCCTTGACCCCATTGACGCTCTCAACGTCAAGGGAACGGTCAACGGGGGAAAGGTTACAACCGCCACTCCGGTCAAATGGGAATTCAACCAGAAGCAGGTGTCCCGCTTCGCCGCGTATCTGCCGTATGTGGAGAACCTTGACGGAATGAGCCTGTGGTTCAACGTCAAGGCCGATCAATCGGCCTATGCCGCCTACGAGGCCTCCGACCTTCGCTATGCCGTGGCGGACGCCCGTCCCGGTAATCCCGTTGAACTGAAGTTCCAGCACGCCCTCTCAAAACTGGTGGTGGTGATGGAAACGCAGGACGTAGAAGTGCAGTCCGTGGTGACAGGCGAAATAGTGACAGGCCTTACCCTTAACATAGTTGACGGAAACATTGAGGCTACTGACCTCAAGGGAGCCGTCACTATGGGAGCGGCGGTTGAAGCCAACGGCGGAACAGGCCATACAGCCATACTGGTGCCCCAGAAGGGAGTTTTCCCTCTGAAGGTAACCCTGAAGGGCGGCACGGTCATAGACGCCACTATGCCCACTACCGTCACCCTGGAGCCAGGAATAGCCTACAAGGCCACAATCGGCCTTACGGGCACGTTCAGACTTGAGGTGACAGACTGGGCCGATGACGGGCAGATCCCCTATATAATTAAAGGACAGTAAAAATATGAAAGCACGTATAATAACACTTATCATCGCGGCTTTCGTAGGGATTGGATCATTGGGAGCCCAGAACCGCTGGGCTCTCAAGACCAACCTGCTTCACGATGCCACCGCATCCGTGAACCTTGCCCTTGAATGGGGCTTTGCGCCGCACTGGAGCATAGAGGCGGGGGGAAGCCTGAACAAATGGCAGTTGCCGGGCGAACTAAGCCTGAGGCACGCCATCGTGCAGCCGGAACTCCGCTACTGGTTCTGTGACCGTTTCTCCGGTTGGTTCGTAGACGCCCACCTCCTTGGAGGCTACACCCCAAAGTTCGGCGGTTTCTGGGATTTCAGCCAGTACTATGAAAAGTTCCCCAACCTCAAGACCTTCTATCTCCAGAAAGCCTGGATGATGGGAGGAGGCCTTGGCTTCGGATATGATTTCATCCTTTCAAGGCACCTCAATCTTGAACTTGAGATGGGACTTGGCTATATGTACGTGACCGGAGACGAGTACTCCGACGGAGTCCTTATCCTCCAGGGATCCAAGTTTGACTATCTTGGCCCCACAAGGCTTGCAGTTACAATCTCTTATCTGTTCTAGGCTATGAAAAAAATAATCACATTACTTTTTGCAGCGCTTCTTGGAAGCGCCGTAGCCTACGCGCAGGAGTATTCCAACGACGTAGCCGTATCCAACGTGGAGTTTGTCCTGGACGGGGAAGACCTCCTTGGCCAGATGGACCTTGACTTCTCCCATATCTACGCATCACCCACAGAGCAGCGTAATTATTCCCTTGTAATTTACCAGGGGGAGAATTACATCACATTCCCCATTGCCAGCCTTCTTGGAAGGAGTTGGTACTACCATTACGCCCGTGAAAGAAGAACCTCTGAGCCCTTTGCCCGGGACCAGCACACCTGGTACTGGAAAAAGGCCCCCGTGCCGTTCCACTTTGTAGTGGAGACTCCGTACCAGCAGTGGATGGAGACCGCCCGGATCCGTATTGACGCGGAGGCTGGCGGCTGCTGCGGCAAGGAAGGGGAGTACGTGAAAGGCGTCCCCGTACTTAGCGTGAAGATGCCCTACATAGAGCCGGAACCTGAAAAGCCCGTGTATCGGCCCCAGTTCATCTATGTGCTGCCGCCCGCAGAGACAACCGTCAAGCAGCGTGACATCTCCGGCGAGGCCTACGTGGTGTTCGCTTCAGGCAAAACGGCCGTGGATCCCGCCTACAAGGACAACGCCGTTGAACTGGAGAAGATCCGCGCCACCATCGATTCCGTAAGGGCCGATGTTGACGTCACCATCACGGACGTGGTCCTGAAGGGCTATTCGTCGCCTGACGGCAAACTTGCCACCAACGAGAAACTCTCCAAGGCACGTACGCAGGCCATCAAGGACTATGTCAGCAAACTTGACACCCTCCTTGAGGACAAGGTTTTCAAGGCCGAATCAGTGGCCGAAAACTGGGACGGACTCCGCTCTGCCGTGGAGGCTTCCGAACTATCGGCCAAAGAAAAACTCATTGAGATAATTGACTCTGACATTGCCCCTGACAAGAAGGAGGCTAAGATAAAGGCTTCTTATCCCAAGCAGTGGGCCGCTATGGTGAAGGACATCTTCCCGCTCCTCAGGCGCACTGACTACCGCGTCAGTTACACGGTCAAGAGTTACACCACCGCTGAGGATGCCCGCCGTATCCTTCACACCGCTCCCGCAAATCTGAGCATCACGGAATTCTTCCTGGCCGCCCAGGGCTATGAAATGGGCACCTACGAGTTTGACGAGGTCTTCAAGATTGCGGCAAGGATATACCCCTATGACCCCGTTGTCAATATCAATGCGGCAAACGCCGCAATGAGCCTTGGCAACCTTACCGCCGCCGAAGCCTACCTGACGAGGGCCGGGGACAGCCCCGTGGCTCGCTACACCAAGGGCGTGCTCTGCGCCCTGCAGGAAGACTGGGAAGGCGCGGTAATGTTCTTCACATCGGCCAAAGCCTCGGGCGTTCCGGAGGCCACCGCCGCCTGTGAAATTGCGAAAGAACTTCTGGAATTTGGTAAATAGCGCATTTTTGCGTAAATTTACTCACTTTTAGAAGTTAACCGCATAATAATGGATTCGGTAAAAATTATCGAAATAAAAAAAAGCGTCTTTGAGGACAACAACCTTGATGCAGATGCCCTGCGTAAGGAGTTGAAACTCAAAGGCGTTTTTTTGCTTAACCTGATGTCGTCGCCTGGAAGCGGCAAAACCACCACCCTGATTCAGACCATCAACCGCATCAAGGACAAGATCCGCGTTGCGGTAATGGAGGCCGATATAGACTCTGACGTAGATGCCGTCAAGATCAAGGAAGCAACGGGCATCCCTTCCATCCAACTCCACACCGGAGGTATGTGCCATCTGGACGCTGAAATGACCCGCCAGGGCCTTGACAACATGCCTATGGAGGACGTGGACCTTGTAATCCTGGAGAACGTTGGAAACCTTGTGTGCCCCGCGGAGTTTGACACCGGAAGTTCCTGCAACGCTATGATCCTCTCCGTCCCGGAAGGCCACGACAAACCCCTGAAGTACCCCCTGATGTTCTCTATCTGCGACGTAGTGGTGGTGAATAAGATTGACGTCCTGCCGTACTTTGACTTTGATATGGATAAGTGCAGGGAGTACGTCCGTATGCGTAATCCCGGGGCACGCGTCATTCCAATATCGGCCAAAACAGGGGAGGGCGTGGATGAATTCGCCTCCTGGCTCCTGGATGCTGTGAAAAACTGGAAAAAACACTAAAACTTACACTATATGCCTGAGATGTCAAAAAAGTTTGTCCCCAAGCATTTCGGAGACAAAAACCCCAATCCCAAGCTCCTTAAACTGGTCCGTCACATAACAGACCGTATCCCCGGCAAAATCAAGATGACAACTGAAGCCCCGGAGTACTGGGGCCTTGCCTGCATCTTTGAGGATGAGATGGACCCCGTAAACCGTGAGGCCGCCCTTGACCTTATGCTGGATATGCTGCCTTCAAACTTTTTCAAGGTACGCAAGCATTGGAACTACCAGGAGATTCACGCCCTTAACGATGAGAAGCATTATTTGCCCACTCCGGAGGCCTTTGATGAACTTCTGGACCTTATGGCGCGCCTTGGCATTATGGAGTACGACTACGGAGACAAATACACCAAGGACGGCCCCGTTCCCGGCACTACCTATGAGAGGAAGGACCGCGTGTACTGGGTCCCCATGTTCGTTCCCGGCAGCGCAGAATATACCAATATGAACGAGGCACTTATGAAGAAGCACCCGGAACTTGGTATGTTCTTCGAGCGTATGACCTTCCTCCCTCTGGAGAAGATTACTCCTATGGTGCCTATGGGCGGCTCAGGTATCGGCATGCATGTCATTCCCGTGGAGAAAGCCATTTCCATGGAGAACCAGTCCATAGACATTGAGCATATCTCATACTGGCTAAAGCGCTATGAGGGCCATCTGGCGGTGGGTATCTGCTCCTGCCGTATCGGCCGTAAACTCCTTGATGAGGGGTGTGCCGATGATTACCATGACTGGTGCATCGGCGTTGGAGATATGGCCGAATACCTCAATGAGACCGGCCGTGGCCACTATATCACCTATGACGAGTGTATGGCCATCCTCAAGAAGGCTGAGGACCACGGCTTTGTGCACCAGATCACAAACATTGACGGCGAAGGAAAGATATTTGCAATCTGCAACTGCAACGTCAAGATCTGCAATGCCCTGCGTACTTCCCAGCTATTCAATACGCCCAATATGAGCCGCAGCGCCTATGTTGCAGAGGTAGAGCCTGAAAAGTGCGTGGCCTGCGGAAGGTGCGTTGAGTACTGCCCGGCAGGTGCCGTGAAACTTGGACAGAAACTCTGCACCAAGGACGGCCCCGTGAAGTATCCCAAGCACGAACTTCCTGATGCCTCCAAGTGGGGAGAGCACAAGTGGACGGAGGATTACCGTGACAAGAACCGCATCAACTGCTATGACACCGGTACTTCTCCCTGTAAGACCGCCTGCCCGGCTCATATTGCCGTTCAGGGATATCTCAGGAAGGCTGCAGAAGGCAAGTACACCGAGGCTCTGGAGCTTATCAAGCGTGAAAACCCGTTCCCTGCAGTCTGCGGCCGCGTATGTAACCGCCGCTGTGAGGACGCCTGCACCCGCGGCACCATAGATGAGCCCGTTGCAATTGACGCCGTCAAGAAGTTCCTTGCAGAACTTGACCTCAAGGCCGAAACCCGTTTTGTCCCGGAGGTGAACTGCTGCTCCAATGTGAAGGATCACTGGGAGGAGAAGATAGCTATCATCGGCGGCGGTCCTGCAGGTATGTCCTGCGCCAATTACCTTGCCACTATGGGTTACAGACCCACCGTATTTGAAAAGAATGAGGAACCCGGCGGTATGCTCCGCTACGGCATCCCTTCATACAAACTGGACAAGGATGTGATCAAGGCGGAGATCGACATTATGAAGGAGATTGGCGTGGAAGTCCGCACCGGCGTTGAAGTAGGTAAGGATGTTACCATACAGCAACTTCGTGATCAGGGTTACAAGGGCTTCTACATCGCTATCGGCTGCCAGGGCGGCCGTCTTCCCGGCATCCCCGGGGAAACGCTTCCCGGCACCACCACCGCCATTGAATTCCTCCACAATGCCAACTGCGGCAAGATGAAAGTTTCCGGCAAGGTGGTTGTGGTTGGCGGCGGCAACGTTGCCATAGACGCAGCCCGCGTGGCAATGCGCAGCGGCGCATCGGAGGTTACTATGCTTTCCCTTGAGACGGAGGACATTATGCCCGCATCCCTTGAGGAGCGCACGGAAGCCCGGGAAGACGGCGTTGTCATCAA
Source organism: Bacteroidales bacterium (assembly GCA_017451395.1). Taxonomy (GTDB): domain Bacteria; phylum Bacteroidota; class Bacteroidia; order Bacteroidales; family UBA932; genus Cryptobacteroides. The sequence continues at coordinate 1,631 of JAFSPR010000009.1, read as the reverse complement.
TCCCGGCTGGGGACCCAAGGAAGTACTTGGAGAGGATAAGGTCAAGGGCATCGTGTTCAAGAGGTGCACCTCCGTATTCAACGCAGAGCACAAGTTCGCTCCGGAGTACGATGAATCTGAACTCATCACCCTTGATGCCGATATGGTGATTTTCGCTATCGGCCAGACCGTAATACTTAAGGATCTCCTGAAGGACACCAAGGTGGAATTCTTCCGCGGCGTCTATCCCATTGCCGATAAACTCACTTACCAGACCGCAGAGCCCGATATCTTTGTGGGCGGTGACTGCTTCACCGGCCCCAAGTTTGCCATCGACGCCATTGCCGCCGGCAAGGAGGCTGCAGAGTCCCTGCACCGCTTTGTGCAGCACGGTCATATGACTATCGGCCGTAACAGAAGGGATTTCATCGAACTTGACAAGGATAACATTGTAGTGGAGTCATACGACAATTCTTCCCGTCAGGATCCCGGCGTAGTGCCCGTGAAGTCCAAGTTTGCCGAATATCACGGCACTCTCACGGAGGAGCAGGTCCGCAAGGAAACCGCCCGCTGCCTGAGGTGCGGCGCGTCCGTCGTTGATGAGAACAAGTGCATCGGTTGCGGCATCTGCACCACAAAGTGCGGCTTTGACGCCATCCACCTGCACCGTGTCCACCCCGAGGCTTCAATCATGCGCACCTCCGAAGACAAGTTCGGCGGCATCCTTCCTTATATGATCAAACGTACCGGAAGAATTCTTTTCAGTAAGAAGCAGAAATGATGATTCAGAGGGGACATACTCAAAACTACGGACCTTCGGTCCTATCCCTCCCACGGCCTGCGGCCGCGGGCCCCTCCCGTTCACAAAGCCACGGGCGGCTATGGTTTTGAGTATGTCCCTCTGAATCAACTAACTTATGCACGAATTAGGTATAGTCTTCTACATTATCAGGGACGTCAATAAGGCGGCTCAGGAGAATGGTGTGGAGAGGGTGTCGGCAGTTGTGATGAATATAGGGGAGGTGAGTACCATTGTTCCGGAGTACATTATGGACTGCTGGAGATGGGCGGCCGATAAAGAGGACCTTCTGAGGGGCGCTGAACTGAAGATCAATACGCTGCCGGCGGTGTCTTACTGCGAGGACTGCGGGATGGAGTATGAGACGGTGCGTTTTGGCAAAACCTGTCCGCACTGCGGGAGTGAGAAGACTTATCTACTACGTGGTAATGAAGTGGAAATAAAAGAAATTGAAGTTCCAAACCAATAACCAATTTATTTTTAACTTAAACCTTTAATTATGTTTTTTCAAGTTTATGGAGAGCACGCCCTGTCACAGTGGGGAATGCTGATTGTGGTCCTTCTGGGCCTCATCCTCTTCAATGAGTTTGCACGCAGGACAAAACTTGGCGGCATCATCACTTTCCTGGCCATTCCTCTGGCCCTTACAGCCTACTTCCTGGCTATCTGGGTCGGTGTGAAGACCGGAGCGCAGTGGGCTCTTGAAAACCAGACTCACGTCTATATGCAGGGCTGGTTCCACTATGCCAAACTGTATGCTGCAACGGCCGGCTGTATCGGCTTTATGATGATCAAGTACAAATGGGGTATCGGCGCAAAGCATTGGTTCAAGCCCTTCCCGTTCATCATCGTT
>JAFSPR010000106.1 GCA_017451395.1 Bacteroidales bacterium | reverse complement strand
TTTTCTGCTGCACGGCCCACTGCATTCATGGTTAGACCGCAGAAGAGGAATGCCATCATGGAGCCGATGAAAATGCCCACCAGGACCATGGGGTTCATGAGCGTAATGTCATAGTGCTCAACTATGTCCGTGATGCTGCCGTGTGCAAGGCGGGCGAACTCTCCGGCCATTTCCCCGCCCTTTGCGGCAAGGTGGCCGAAGCCGATCTTGATCTCTTCAATGTAGGAAGCAAGGAGGGCCAGGGCGGTAAGAGCGGCGGAACCGATGGCAAATCCCTTACCTGTTGCGGCGGTGGTATTTCCAAGGGAGTCAAGGATATCCGTCTTTTCACGCACGGAGGGGTCAAGCTCGCTCATCTGGGCGTTGCCGCCGGCGTTATCGGCTATGGGGCCGTAAGCATCTGTAGCCAGGGTGATTCCAAGGGTTGAGAGCATGCCCACGGCGGCAATAGAGATGCCGTAGAGCCCCATGCTCAAAGTGTCAACGCCAAAGTGGAAGCCGGTTGCGAAGCCGTAGGCCAGAAGGATGGCGACGGCAATGGTGACCACGGGAACGGCGGTGGAGATCATGCCAAGGCCCACGCCGTTGATAATGACGGTTGCGGGGCCGGTCTGAGAGCTTTCGGCCAGCTTCTGGGTGGGCTTGTAGGAGTGGGAGGTATAGTATTCGGTAATCTTGCCGATGACCACACCCGCCACAAGGCCGCTGACCACCGAAAGGGCCATCTGCCACCAGTTGGGGAAGCCGAGGAGGTAGAATACGCCGAAGGATACCACGGCGATGAGAATGGCGGCGAGGTTGGTGCCGCGGCTTAGGGAACCAAGGAGGTCCTGAAGCGAAGCGCCTTCCTTTGTGCGGACAACGTAAATACCTAAGATAGAGAGCACTACGCCAATTGCTGCAATCATCATAGGTGCAAGGATAGCCCTCATCTGGACGGCCGTACCGTCTCCAAAGAAGGCCGATGCGCCAAGCGCCATTGTGGCAAGGATGGAGCCGCAGTAGCTTTCATAAAGGTCTGCCCCCATACCGGCGACGTCACCTACGTTGTCACCCACGTTATCGGCAATGGTAGCGGGGTTGCGGGGGTCATCCTCCGGGATGTCCTGCTCTACCTTACCAACGATATCGGCACCCACATCCGCGGCCTTGGTATAGATACCGCCGCCGACACGGGCGAAGAGGGCCTGCGTACTGGCACCCATGCCGAAGGTTAACATGGTGGTGGTGATGACAACAAGGTTCTGGGCATCTGTGGGGTCATAGAAGATCTTGAGGATGCTCCACCAGATGGCGATGTCCAGAAGGCCCAGGCCCACAACGGTGAGGCCCATGACGGCGCCGCTACGAAAGGCTATCTTAAGGCCGGAATTGAGGCTTCGCATTGTTGCATTTGCCGTACGGGCCGATGCATAAGTAGCGGTTTTCATACCCACGAAGCCCGCCAGGCCGCTGAAGAAGCCGCCGGTAAGGAATGCAAACGGCACCCAGGGGTTCTGCACGCCGAAACCGTATGCCAGCACGGCAAACAGGGCGGCCAGGACTATAAATACGATGACGACAACTTTGTACTGCTGTTTGAGGTACGCCATTGCGCCCTCACGCACATACTGTGCGATTTCTTTCATAGTTACGGTTCCTTCACTCTCCCTCATCATCTGACGGAAGAAAATCCACGCAAATAGCAGGGCCAGGACTGCCGCTGCCGGAACCAGATAAAAAAGATAGGTCATTTATTGAGGCTTAGTTAATTGTAGTAGAAATAGGCGGTCTTTTCCTCTCCCCATACCTTCTTGCCGGTGCTTTTCAGGACAGCATAGGCCTGATACGTCATGGTTTGTACCACGTCTTCAAAGTACCAGGTCCTGTAGTCTGTAAACGTCCCGTCAGCGGTGTTGGTCCACTTCCAGGATTGGCCTCCTTCCTTGAAACCTATTTCCGATGTCTGGGACGTCGAATAGTAACTGAAGGTGGCGTCAAGTTGCGCGGAGAAAGTATAATACTTGCTATTATATGTGACGCCGTAGGCCAAATTGGATACGCTGAATCCTTCCGTAACGGCGTATGTCTGGATATAATTGCTCTCATCCGAATAGATCACGGATCCGTCCTGGAGACGGGCGTAGGCCCTGTAATAGAACATTTGGCCGGGGCTCATGGGGATGTAGCCCTTCATAGTGCTTGACGTTCCTGCTATGGCAACTTTGTAGTCGTTCACCGTAGGTTCTTCCGATGCGCCGTAACAGAATCCCCTTTCTGTACAGCCGTCAAAACTGCCTTCCTTAAGGACTGCCTTAACGTAACCGCCGTCCTTGGTGTTGGACGTGGGATAACCATCCAGTTCAAGGGAAAGAATGGAAGCGGTGGCAACCTCAAAGGACTCACTGTAATAGGCCGTTCCGTCCGACGTCACAAAGAACGCCCTGCAGGTGTAAGTGGTGTTGGGGGACAATCCGGTCAAGGTCATTACGTCCGATAAAGGCGCCCCCTCACTTGCAGAGACCGCGTTGTCTGTAATAGTGGGCAGATGGAACAATGCACAGCATATACCATAACGGGTGACTACTGCGCCCGGGGCGTAGTAACGCACAGACTCCACCCAGATAGTAGTTGAGGTGGAGTGGAAATCTGACCAAACGGTTTGGAAGAAATTGTTATCATCAGGATTCGGGAGAGGAATATTCTCATCCTTGACGGCGCAGGATACGGCGGCAAAGGCCATTGCAATAATGAAAACAAACTTTTTCATGGGCCTTGTCCTTTAAAAATTATACCCTACGCCAAGTGTGGCGCGGACGCCACCCCTCATCATGGGGGCATACCCGGCTCCCAGCATAAGCGACAAATGACTTACGTGTAAAATTGCGCCAAGCTCTGCAATAGGTGATACCCCGCTGGAATATTCCCGCCACTCCTTGTCCTGCTGCTGGACAAGGGTTTGAAAACTGGCAAAACCGCTTCCAAGATACAGGTTGAAATTATTCTTTACCCTCCAGATGCCACCGGCCACAATGTCCAGCCTGGGATCCTTGCGCATTCCGGAAAGAACAGCATTCCAGTTAACATCCTGCGTTTTTTTAGGGATGCCACCCATACCTAAATCCGCACCCACATAAAAGCCGAATTTCCACACCATTCCAAACCTGGCGCCGAACATTGCCGTGACTTTGGTGCTGCCGTCCATTTTGAAAATATCGGCATTGGCAGTACCCACAATAAATGTTTTGCGCTCATAGACCTTTTTCACGCGCTGCGTATTGATTGATACGCCCGTGAAATCTATGGTGGTCTGGGCCTGGGCCGATAATGCCGCTAAAAGCAGCGCCGCTAAAAGTATCAGCCTTTTCATAACTACTTGACCTCCATTTTGGTTTCTGTCTGCACGGCTTCCGTGGAGGAAATGGACCTTACGCTCTTACCGCTTGAAAGGGCGCTGTTGATGTACACAATGGTGGTGTCGGAGGGCTTGACGTTGCGGAAATTGGTATAGCGTGCGGGATAACCCTTCACCCTTACGGTAAGAGAGATGATGCGGCCGTCGCTCTTGTCTGTGACAACGGAGAAAAGCGGCGCCACGATAAGGTCTGCGCCGGCACTTTCCGCGAACTCAAACAGGGCCTTGGCCTTGAGTTCCTCTATGCCGTCCAGGATAACGTGCTTGGCGTCTGCGGCATAGCGCTCCAGTTTTGCGGGGTCCTTGGTGTCCGGGACTTCCGGGATAACGATGGTGCCCTGGGTCTTGAAACTGGAAGAGGTGGCCTGGATAATTGAGATATCGGCCGCAATAGGGGTTACCAGCATCTTGGGCTGGGCCTCAACGGAGGTTGCTTCAAACTTGGTGACGTTTACACCTGTTACTGTAGTTTGTGCATAGGCCGAAACACAGGAAAGGACTGCCGCCACGGCAATTGATACGGAAAGGAGGAACTTGGTTTTCATTTGGCGTAATGGTTGAGTTTGCACAAATATAGTTATTATTTGATTTATAGTCACTCTTTTACTTCTATGATTTCCCCGTGCTCCTGGGCCACGGTTTCTTTCCAGAGTTCGGTGTAGCCGGGCCACTCCACCTTTTCAGGGATGCCCTTGGAGAATTCCGAGTGCTTGAAGGTGCCGTCCGGGTTCTGGGGCTTGACGTTACCGTCCATGAACTTTACAAGAAGTTCTTCCTCCAGTTTCTGCCATGCCGCAAACTGCTCCTGAGCCGTGTTCACGGAGTAGTCTGTGACGTATTTGACTATCTTCGCAAATGGCTTGGAGGACACCATGACATCCCCTTTGGAGGAGAGTTTCTTCTGGAGTTTCACAACCACCTGATTGTACATGACAACGGCCATTGAGTCTACGGAATGGGTGCGGCGCTCCATCTGGTCACGCTCGAAGGAATCCACCTTTGCACGTACATACGGAGCCATGATGTTGTACATCTTGTAGCAGGCGTTGGAGATGCGGTTGTTGATCCAGAAAGATGCCGTGGGAGAATAGTGGAGGAGGTCTCCGTTACCTTCGCGGAAGCATTCCGGGATCTTGGTGACGGATGTGTATATGGGAGAAAGGTAGGAGGTTGCGGCGTCGTCCGTGCCGAACCACAGGATGCCGCCAACAACGTCAGGGACGTAGTTGCGGGCC
>JAFSPR010000105.1 GCA_017451395.1 Bacteroidales bacterium | reverse complement strand
CGCGGCCGATGAGGCTGCAGCCGCTCCGGTGAGCCCTGTCGCCCCGGTGTATTCGGATTCGTCCCTGAACGCCGCCGCCCGTGCCGATGCCCAGCTCGTTACCCTGGAGAACGAAAAACTGGAAGTGGTGTTCACCACCCGCGGTGCCCAGCCGTACTCGGTGAAGGTGAAGGATTACCTCACCTACAGCAAGGAACCGCTGTACCTGCTGCAGGCCCAGAAGACCCAGCTGGGTTACGTGGTATATGCCCCTACGGCCATCGACACGCGCAAATTCACCTTCCAGTATGTTCCTGAAGCCTCTTCCGACAGCACGGTGGTGATGCGTCTCCCCTTTGGAGAAGGTGGCTATATCGAGCAGAAGTACACCCTCCTGGAAAACTCCTACTCGGTGAACGAAACCCTGTCCCTGGTGGGCCTGGGAGAGCTGATTCCCCGCAATGTGGGCAGTATCGACGTGGATTTCGACGCCGTGATTCCCCGCATGGAGAAGGGCTACAAGAACGAGACGCAGTACTCCCGCCTCAACTACTATTTCCCGGATGACAACACCCCGGGCAATATCGGCAACGGCCGCAGGGGAGAGAAGCGCTTCAACAACAACATCGAGTGGTTCGCCTTCCAGCAGCAGTTCTTCAGCGCCATCATGCGCGCCCCCGGCAACTTCACCTACGGAGAGTTCAATATCGACTTCCTGCCCAAGGGCGGGGAAGACCTGATGCACTGCAAGGCCCAGATGCGGGCCGATATCACTCCCGGTGCTTCGCGCATCGAAGTGCCCTTCGAATTCTACTTCGGTCCCAACGACTATCGCGGCCTGAAGGCCTACGGCCACGCCTACGAGAAGGTGATTCCGCTGGGCGGTAAGATCATCGGCGTGTTCACCAAGTACGTGATCATTCCTCTGTTCGACTGGCTCTCGAAGTTCATTTCCAGCTACGGTATCATCATCCTCCTGATGACCATCTTCATCAAGATTGTGGTGCTGCCGTTCGCCTACAAGAGCTACTCGTCCAGCGCCAAGATGCAGGCCCTGAAGCCCTACATGGACAAGATAAACGCCAAGTATCCCAAGCAGGAAGACGCCATGAAAAAGCAGCAGGAGACAATGGACCTTTACAAGAAGGCCGGAGTATCTCCTATGGGAGGCTGTCTCCCCATGCTTCTCCAGATGCCTATCCTGTGGGCTATGTTCCGATTCTTCCCTGCATCCATAGAACTGCGTCAGCAGCCCTTCCTGTGGGCCCAGGACCTCAGCGCCTATGACGACGTAATCCACTGGGGTACCAGCATCCTTGGAATGGACCATATCTCACTGTTTGCACTCCTTATGGCGGTGTCAATGTTCTTCTACTCCAAGGTGCTCCAGACCCAGACTCCCGCAGGCAATGACCCCAACGCCAAGATGATGCAGGTGATGAGCCTCTATATGATGCCCATCATGATGTTCTTCATCTGTAACAACCTCTCTTCCGGCCTCAGTTACTACTATCTCCTGAGTAACCTCATCACAATGCTTGAAACCTTCATCATCAAGAAGTGGATTGTGAAGCCGGAGCAAGTTGTGGCAAAGGTTGAGGCCGCCCAGAAGGAGAACAAGCCCGCTCCCAAGAGCAAGTGGCAGCAGCGTCTGGAAGAGGCCCAGAGGATGCAGCGTGAGATGGAAAAACAGAAGAAAGGCCGTAAGTAAATGAGGAAAATCCTTGCGCTGGTTGCCCTTTTGCTGGCCGCTATGCCGCTTAACGCACAGCGCAGAGATTCCGTCTACACCTCATCTGAACAGTTTAAAGTTACTAAACTGATTGCCCCCGTGACCCTTATGGGCGTGGGGGCAGTCTGTTCTTTTACCCCTGCAATCCATAACGGTATGGATATGGGGGTAAGGGAATGGGCCCTTGCAAATAACGGGGGGGTATCGTTCCGCCCCAACCCTCAGTGCCCGGAAACCTGGTTCCAGTATGCCCCTGCTGCCGCATACGGCATTGCCGCCGCATGCGGGGCAGGGAAGCACAGTTTCTTTGAGCAGTTTGTGGTTGGTATTACGGCATATGGGCTGATGTTTGCTGCCACCCAGGGCATAAAGTTCGCGGCAAATACTCAAAGGCCCAACGACAGTTCACGTTCATTCCCCTCAGGCCACACAGCTACGGCCTTCATGGGAGCGGAACTCGTGCGTCTTGAATATGGCATCTGGTGGGGTCTGGCGGCATATTCCGTTGCCGGAGCCACGGCTTTTCTCCGCGTATGGAACAACTGGCACTGGACCTCTGACGTAATAGCAGGCGCAGGGATCGGCATTCTCAGTGCCAACGCATCTTATTGGCTGCTTCCGCTGGAGAGGAAGCTCTTCCGCATGGATTCCAAGCTTGCCGGGGCCACCCACTACCAGTGGCAGGCTCTTCCTTATGCAGCATCAACTCCAGTTGGTGCCAGTTATGGACTTACTCTTGCTGTGCAATGGTAGCAAAGGCTCTTGAATCACTTCGCGCCACTCTCCCCGTCGGGGTAGAACTGGTTGCCGTTTCAAAATTTCATCCCGTGGAGCGCCTTATGGAGGCCTATGACGCCGGTCAGCGCATCTTTGCCGAGAGCCGCCCCCAGGAACTTGCCGCCAAGGTGCCGCAGATGCCACAGGATGTCAAGTGGCATTTCATCGGCCATCTCCAGACCAATAAACTGAAACTTGTCCTTCCTTACGTGGACCTGGTCCAGTCCGTGGATTCCCTTCACCTCCTTCAGGCCATCAACGCCTGGGGCGCCGCCAATGGCCGCATCATCAACGTCCTCCTGGAACTTCACCTTGGCGCCGAGGAAACCAAGCAGGGCTTTTCCGCGGAGGAGATTCTCTCTATTGTAAGTTGGGCAGGCACACCCTCTGAAACCCATGGCCACCCTCGGCCGTGTAAGAGGGAGGGGCCCGCAGACTGGAGGGCCAGGGAGCAAGCTTGCTTGGTCACTGGCACTACAGGCTGTGGGAGGGGCCTGAGCGAAGCGAAGGAGGTTTCAGAGGGTGTGCCTGCCCAACTGAAGAATATCAGAATCTGCGGCCTGATGGGGATGGCAACCAATACGGATGATATGGAGGTGGTGGAAAGGGACTTTGAGCGTATTGAGAGGCTGTTTCTGGAACTGCAGGCCGTGAATCCCCAGATCACGGAACTCTCCATCGGCATGTCCGGAGACTGGCCCGTAGCAGTGCGGCATCACGCCACAATGGTGCGTATCGGCACCGATATCTTTGGCCCGCGGGAATATTAGCTGTGGAGCTAACTTGCTGATTTATAGATATTTATACAAAAACGTCTACCATGTTTCAGGTAGACGTTTTTATGTAAGCGCTTAATTGTCAATCTTTTACATCCACGCTGTAGCTTCAATGCGCCTGCAGGCGCACGGCGGAGGGCGTGTCTTTGCCTATGGACCGCGACGTCGAGCAAAGACATACTAGCCCGAGAGCCCCCTGTATTAATGCGCCATAATTGCTCCAACCAGGCCCAGAATTGCGTAGAACTCAGGGAGAGCGGCGTAGATGAGGGTGTTGGTGAAGACGTCGTGGCCCTGGGAAACGCCCACGATACCGTTGGCGCAAACCTGGCCCTGACGGATACCGGAAAGCATGCACACAAGACCTACAGATGCGCCGATGCCGAAGCAGAGAGCGCCGGATACGGTACCGGCAGTGAATTTTCCAAGCATGAGGAAGAAGGCCACGAAGCCGTAGATACCCTGAGTTGCGGGAAGTGCAGAGAGAACCATGTAGCTTCCCGATGCCTCCGGTTTGCGTTTGAGTGCGCCTTCAGCTGCGTTGCCGGCAATTGTGGTGCCATAGGAAGAACCGATACCAGCCAGTGCAAGTACAAGTCCAAGTCCGAGATAACCTAAAATTTGTTCCATAGTTGTTTTTTATTTATTTGTTTATTGTTTTCTGAGTGGATTGTATACCTGTCCCTTTGCCTCGTAGCCGGAATTCTTGAAGAACTCCAGGAAGTTTAGACGCAGAGGGTGAACAAATGCTCCAAGGGCGCACATCGCAATGTTGAGAGTGTGGCCGATGACAACAAGAAGTACGAACGGGATCCAGAGTACGGCGTTTGAACCGTCTCCGAGCACCATCTTGCCCATGTCGTTGAACGCCATTCCAAGCATGCCGCCGGCAAGGCCAAGGGCATAGAGCCTGAGGTATGAAAGGACGTCTCCGAGAAGGCCTGTAACCGTGTTGTAGGTATCCCAGAGGCCGAGTGCCGAGTTCACAACCGGGCTTCGGCCTTTTGTGTTGAGAGGGAAAATCCCTATGGCCGAAACTACGCCAAGGACTATGACCACGATTTTTGTGACAGGGGCCGAAAGCACGCCGGCAAGGGCCAGGGCGCCAACAATTACGCCTCCCACGATGAGGGTGGTCCAGCCAAGGGTGCCAAGCGAGGCCGAAAAACCGTTGACCTTAACGGCCTCGATGGCTTTCACGGACATTGCAAGGCAAAGATGGATGATACCTACTATAAGCGAAAGGACCATTCCTCCTGCGTATCCGGCAATCTGGTCCGGGAGGAAGAGGAAGCTCACAGGCTTGAAGACTTCCCATTTTGCGATGTCGATTGAGAAGAAGGTGTGAAGGAAGAATCCCACCACAACCGTTCCTATGCCAAGGGTGACCACAAGCGGGGCCAGGCTCTTGAAACTGTCCACTTTCTTCAGGGCCAGTCCTATGAGAATGAGGATGAGGCCATATCCGGCGTCTCCCATGCAAAGTGCAAAGAACAGCAGGAAGAATACGGAAATGAAGGGAGTGGGGTCGAAGCCGTTATAAGCGGGACGTCCGTACATGTCCGTGAGGACCTCGAACATCTTGACAAACTTGTTGTTCTTGAAGCTGATTGGAGGATTGTCCTGCACCTTTGCCTCCTCCTTGATATAAAGGAATCCGGCCTGGTCCAGTTTGGCCGATACTTCCTCTTCACTTTCCGTAGGAGCGTATCCCACGTATGTGAGGAGGGTGTCTTCTGCAGCTGGAACCGCGGTGCAGCCTGCAAGGTATTTGTCAAGCTCGGAGTAGCACCGGGCTCTTTTTTCCTCCAGTTCCGGAATCCTGGCCTTGGCGCTTGCAACGCGCGCGAGGACGTGTGAATAGTGGTTCTCACGGTCCATGAGGTCCTTTTCAAGCTGCGCGGCGTTCTGGGTGGGGAGGGGAATCTCTCCGGGGAGAGAGTCTTCGCCGGCCACAACAAACCAGGTGTGTGTCTTATCCGTATCAATTACGGAAAGAGGGTATTCATCGGCCCAATTGGGCTTGAACTGCTTGGTGGGGAGGGAGTGGAAGTGGATGGGAACGCCGGCCTGATCCAGCTTTTTGAGGATATCAGGGTTGAAATTGCCCCAGATCTTGAGCTGGTGGATCTGTTTACGGATGGCTTCCATCTCCACTGCGTCGTCGGAGTAGCGCATGAGGATGCCGCCGGCAAGGTGTTCTATGTCTCCGTCTATGTACTCCGGCTCAGTTCCTTCCGGAACTTCTGCTTTCTGAAGCCCCTTGATGAGGCCGTCCAGAAGCTCAATCTCTGCGACAAGCTCTCTGGAGTGGTCGTCCACGGGCTTTGAACTGCGGGAGATATCCACAAGGCCTGTTTCCTGAAGGGTATCCATCAGGGAATCCTGCATTCCGCTAAGGAGAATGAAGGAGTATTTGGTCATGGGTGCTATCATAGGGCCGAGGCCTCCTCTTCCTCAAGGGCGTGCCTGTTTTTAACTATCTTGGAAGATGCCTTGGAGAGGTTCTCCTCATCTTCCATATATCGCTTTATCTTACGGATGGCTTCCTGATAGCCTGGAATCTGGACTTTCTCATAAAGATTCACCTTCTGGGTGGTCTTCTTGCGGTTGTAGTCCAGGATGCGGGCCTTTTCAAGGTAAACCTCGCTCTCTATGCCAAGGCGGCTGAGTTCCTGAAGGATCCTCACGCCATCCGGATACCACGCGGGCTTCACGAAGGCGTTGAAAGGACGGATCTCATAGTGAATCTCACCAAGGGCCGGGGTTTTTACGCCCGCCACTTTCTTGGTGTAGAGGTCCACATCCGTTATGGCTATGAGACCGGGCTCGAACTCGTTCCAGAGGGCGGCAAGGTAGTCGTAGTCCTTAAGGGCCTTCTCAAGGTCTTCAAGTAGGCGCGAACTTTCTTCCTTGGCTTTCCTTACCTCCAGCCTCAGGGCGCTCTCCTTGTTCTGAAGGGTTGGGAGAGCCCTCTGACGGACTTTCAGCTGCTTGCCCAGTTCCGTAAGCGACGTTTTGTTATATTGAAACTTTATGGCCATAATATTTGAGATTTCTCGACTTCGCTCGAAATGACAAGTACTATTTTACCCAATATTTGTCTATAAGGGCCTGTTTGATACCGGTTTCTGCGGGGGAGAAGTACTTTGCGAACAGCTTCCAGGCTCTGTCCAGCATTTCAGTGATGGTAATGTTTACGTCAATTGCAAGGAGCTCACGTGCATAATCCTTTGCGTATGCAAGGCAGCGGTGGTCGTAGTCGGAGAGGTCGAAGCCGTTCTCCAGCTTTGTCTTGGCGTTCTGGGCATCGGCATAAAGACGCACGGAAGCGTTCATTACCTGAGAGTGGTCCTCACGGGTTTTCTTGCCCTGGACAAGCTGTTTCAGACGGGACAGGCTGCGGAAAGGATCGATGATAACCTTTCCGGTGTCGGAATCGGCCCTCAGGAAAAGCTGGCCCTCCGTGATGTAACCGGTGTT
>JAFSPR010000104.1 GCA_017451395.1 Bacteroidales bacterium | reverse complement strand
GTGCGATTAGTTCAGTTGGTAGAGCACCAGATTGTGGTTCTGGGTGTCGTGGGTTCGAGCCCCACATCGCACCCCAAAGATAAAGGTCTCCTTCGCGGGAGGCCTTTATCTTTGGGGTGCTGCGCACTACTATCCCCCTGCACCCCCAGGGGACAAGGGGAAGGTTCCCCTTGCGCTGCTTCGCAGCTATCCCCTCTGTCGGCGCATAGCGCCTCCGACGACTTCCGTTAGATGTTGCACGATTGAAAATTATCTGTTACATTTGTGGGAAAATTCTAACTTTTACCACTATGCAGGAAAATGAAGGCAAATACATCTTCGGAGTAGTGAAGGTGGGGGACAAGGGCCAGATTGTTATTCCCAAGGAGGCCCGTACAGTGTACAATATCAAGCCGGGGGATGCCCTGCTTATGCTTGGAGACCAGAAAGGAATGGCTCTGGTGAAGACGGAGATTTTCCAGAGCGTAATTGACAAGACTATGGAGAGCCTTACAAAATGAGAAAGCATTGGATAGACAACCTGCGGTGGGTAACCGTACTTCTGGTACTTCTGTACCACGTCATCTACTTCTACAACAATAAGGGCGTCTTTGGTGGAATTGGTGGCTTTGGAGAATATCCAGATGTCCCGCAGTACCAGGATGTTGTGATGTACATCCTGTACCCGTTCTTTATGCCGCTTCTTTTTATCCTTGCGGGAATCAGCGCCAGGTATGCCCTGGACAAGTATTCGGCAAAGGAATGGTTCAAGGCGCGTACCCGGAAACTTCTGGTGCCGGGGACTATCGGCCTTTTTGTTTTCCATTGGATGGTGGGATACTTCAACACGGTGGTGGCATCAAGGCAGGGCGTCTTTGACGGTGTTCCGGCGGTGGCAAAATATATGATTATGGCAGTGAGCGGCACGGACCCTCTTTGGTTCATCCAGGTGCTGTGGCTGCTTTGCATAGTGCTTCTGATTGTGAGGGCGCTTGACCGGAAAGATAAGTTCTGGACGTGGTGCGGAAAGGCTGGTATCGTATGGGTGATTATGCTTGGGGTGCTCTTCTGGGCAGGGGAACAGACTCTTATCCGGAATCCCCGTCCGGAATCGGCCGACGGCCTTCTGAACCTGTACAAGCCCCTTTTCTACCTGGTTCCGTTCCTCCTTGGATACTTCGTGTTCTCTCACGACGAAGTTCAGGAAAAGGTAGGAAAGGCCTGGATTCCCCTGATGGTATCGGCAGTTATAGCGGGATGCGTTCTCATCGGCACCACCTTCGGGCAGGATAACACCTCTCCGGAGTACCTTGGAAGCCCCCTTAACTCAATTTACGGCTGGCTTATGTGCCTTGCAATGATGGGGCTGTTCCAGGCCCGATGGAACTGCACAAACGCTTTTTCCGGCTATATGACCCGCTCAAGTTACGGGATTTACATTGTCCATTATCTTCCCGTTGCGGCCTTTGGCTATATGATGAAAACCTACACTCAGCTGCCTCCGGTGGCAATGTACCTAATCCTTGCCGTGGCGGTTTTCACCCTGTCACCGCTACTTTATGAGATAATCCGCCGCATCCCGCTTATCCGCTGGTGCGTCCTTGGTGAAAAAAAGTAAGTTACACAGTGACAATTCCCTTGGCAGCGGCGGTGGCAACACATTCCACTATGCTGTCAAGGCCGAATTTCCCCTTGATGCGCTCCTTGTAACTGTCTACGGTGTTTACGGTGATTTCAAGGGCCGATGCAATCTGGGCGTTGCTGTAGCCTGAAGAAGTCAGTTGCAGGACTTCCAGTTCCCGGGGCGTGAGTCCCTGCGGCTTCCGCGCGTTCAGGTTCTCCTTGCCCCCGAAGCTGCGGATAATCTTTCCGGAGTCTATGGTCTCTCCAAAAAACAGGCACTTGCCGGCGGCCACGTCCATAATGGCTTCCACTATTGATTCCGGGGAGGAGTCCTTGGCAAGATATGCGCAGGCCCCGGAAGTGATTGCCCTGAGGATGTAAGACGGAATCTTGTAATGGGAGAGCACAAGGGCCTTCACACCCGGGAAAGCGTCCCGGAGGATGCCAAGAAGGGTGAGGCCGTCGGTCTCTGCCTCCAGGGTTATGTCCACTACGGCTATGTCCGTTTCCGGGTGGGCGTTGAGGTAGGCCACCGCAGCCCCGGGAGAAGCCACGGATTCAATGCTCCCAAAGGAGGGATTGTCGCTGAGGGCCAGCCTGAGCCCCATCACAAATACGGCGGAGTCTTCAATGAGAAGGACGTTAATCATAGGT
>JAFSPR010000103.1 GCA_017451395.1 Bacteroidales bacterium | reverse complement strand
CGTGGGCTATCTGGAGCAGGAGCCGAAGATGGACCCGGAGAAAACCGTCCTGGAAGTAGTTCAGGAGGGTGTTCAGGAGGTTATGGACATCCTGGCTGAATACAATGAGATCTCTGCAAAGTTCATGGAGCCCATGGACGACGATGAAATGAACCGTCTCATAGAGCGCCAGGGAGAACTCACGGAAAAGATAGACCACATTGGCGGCTGGGAGATTGACTCCAAACTGGAACGTGCAATGGACGCCCTCCAGTGCCCCCCGCCGGACCAGAAGATAAAGGAACTCTCCGGTGGTGAGCGCCGCCGCGTGGCTTTGTGCCGATTACTCCTCCAGGAGCCGGACGTCCTCCTTCTGGACGAGCCCACCAACCACCTTGACACCGAATCCATCCAGTGGCTGGAAGCACACCTCCAGCAGTACAAGGGCACGGTGATAGCCGTCACCCACGACCGCTACTTCCTGGACAACGTAGCCGGCTGGATCCTGGAACTGGACCGCGGAGAAGGCATTCCCTGGAAGGGCAACTACTCCTCCTGGCTGGACCAGAAGACAAAGCGCCTGGCCCAGGAAGAGAAGGCGGAGAGCAAGCGCCGCAAAACCCTGGAGCGGGAACTGGAATGGGTGCGGATGGCCCCCAAGGCCCGGCAGGCAAAGCAGAAGGCCCGTCTGGGGGCCTATGAGAAGATGGCATCGGCCGATACTAAACAGAAGGAAGACAACCTTGAAATCTATATACCAAACGGCCCGCACCTTGGGAACAAGGTCATAAAGTTCACTGACGTTTCCAAGGCCTACGGAGACAAGGTCCTCTTCGAGCACCTCAGTTTCGAACTGCCGCCGGCCGGAATCGTTGGCGTGATCGGCCCTAACGGAGCCGGTAAAACCACGCTCTTCCGCCTCATAATGGGCCTGGAGAAGCCGGATGCCGGCACAATTGAGATTGGAGACACCGTAAAGATATCCTACGTGGACCAGCAGCACCGCTCCATAGACCCCGACAAAACAGTGTATGAGACAATTGCCGGCAACTCCGAATGGGTGCGCATGGGCGGCCGGGACGTAAACGCCCGCGCCTGGGTGTCCCGCTTCAACTTCTCCGGCGCAGACCAGGAGAAAAAGTGCGGCGTGCTCTCCGGCGGTGAAAGAAACCGCCTGCACCTTGCCCTCACCCTTAAGGACGAAGGCAACGTGCTCCTTCTGGACGAACCCACCAACGACGTGGACGTGAACACCATCCGCGCCCTGGAGGACGGCCTTGAGAACTTTGCCGGCTGCGCCGTTGTGGTGAGCCACGACCGCTGGTTCCTGGACCGTATCGCCACCCATATCCTTGCTTATGAAGGAGACGGCAGCGTGGTGTTCTTTGAGGGTAACTACGAGGAGTACGAGGAAAACCGCAAGATGCGCCTTGGCCCGGACGCCACCCCAAAACGCTTCAAGTACAAGAAATTAATGGAATAAACTACTACTATGAAAACCAAAGTCAGTTCACGCACTGTCTTCATTGCCATCGTAGCGGCTCTTGGAGGCATTCTGTTTGGTTATGACACCGCCGTCATCTCCGGTACAACGGAGGTTGTGAAGATGCAGTTCGGCCTTTCCACCGGCGGCGAAGGCTGGTATGTGGGATGCGCCCTAATCGGCTCCATCCTGGGCGTTCTCATCGCCGGAATGATGTCGGACTTCCTGGGGAGGAAGAAGACTATGCTCATATCGGCCCTCCTTTTCTCCATTTCCGCAATAGGATGCGCCGTGAGCCAGGATTTCACGCAACTTGTGATCTTCCGCATCGTGGGAGGATTCGGAATCGGAATTGTGTCAATAGTGTCGCCGGTGTACATCTCCGAGGTCTCCCCCGCCGAGGTCCGCGGCACAATGGTGAGCCTTTACCAACTGTTCATCACAATAGGCTTCCTTCTGGCCTACCTTGCCAACTACCTCATCCTCAAGGGCACTTCAATGGCCGATTATTGGAGGCCGATGCTTGGCGCCGAGGCAATACCGGATATCCTGTTCCTGGTTCTGATCTTCTTCATCCCGGAAAGCCCGCGCTGGCTGGCGGTCCGCGGTGAGAGGGAGGACAAGAGCGAGGAATGGAAGGCTCTCCGCGAACCCGGCATCCTGAAAGCCGTCCTCATAGGCTCCGCCATCGCCATCCTGGGCCAGTTTATGGGCGTCAACGCCGTGCTTTATTACGGCCCAAAGATCTTTGCCGATGCCGGATTTGAGGATCCCCTCTTCTCCACGGTCCTCGTGGGCGTTGTGAATATGCTCACAACCGTCATTGCCCTTGCCATAATTGACAAGGTGGGCCGAAAACAACTTGTGTGGTGGGGCGTAGGCGGAATGATATTCTGCCTGCTTATGATCGGCCTTTATTTCCTGCCGGCAACAAGCCTTCCCACCTGGTTCATGCTCACCTTCTTCCTTCTGTACGTGTTCTGCACGGCTATTTCCATCAGCGCGGTGGTGTTTGTGCTCCTCAGTGAGATGTACCCCAACAGGGTCCGCGGCCTCGCCATGTCCATAGCCGGTTTTGCGCTCTGGATAGGCACCTATCTGATTGGCCAGCTCACGCCCTGGATGCTGGAAACCCTCACCCCGGCCGGAACCTTCTTCCTCTTTGCGTTTATGTGCCTGCCGTACCTCTGGATCATGTACAAGTACGTTCCCAACACTACGGGCAAGACCCTGGAAGAAATTGAAGAATACTGGCGTGGAAGTAACAAACAGAGTATCAAATAGTTACCGGTATAGCCGTGCACTTAACGGTGCACCGCTATACCTTTAATCAGCCATGAATCAGCGGTTTATCCTTGCAGCAGTATTGAGCCTTGCGGCGGCCTGCACGCCCACGTATGACGTGGTGGTTGTTGGCGGCGGCACGGGAGGCACGGCGGCGGCCATCGAGGCGGCGCGTGACGGGGCCCGCGTGCTCATTGTGGAGGAAAGCCCGTGGCTTGGCGGCATGCTCACAAGTGCCGGGGTCAGTGCCATAGACGGCAATTACAGGCTCCGCGGCGGTCTGTTTGGGGAGTTCACGGATTCCCTGGCGGCCCGTTACGGCGGCTATGAGGCCCTGAAATCCGGCTGGGTGTCAAACATCCTGTTCAATCCTGCAGTTGGGGCCGATATTTTTAGCAACATGGCCCGTGAGGCCGGCGTGGAAGTGAGGTTCGGCACAACCGTCACAGGCATTAGCGGCCACTGGGCGCTTACCCTAAGTGACGGCTCCAAAGTAAAGGCACGTGTCCTTGCCGACGGCACCGAGCTTGGGGAGATTGCCCTTGAAGCCGGGGCCGAAGAACTCAAGGACCGCGTTTCGCTTCAGGACATGACCTATGCCGCAACGGTAAAGTGGTACGATCACGATGTTCCTATGGACGAGCCCGAGGACTATAATCCGGACCTCTACCGCAGTTGCACGGACACCTGGCCCGCAGACATGACACTCTCCTACGGCGCCCTTCCGGACGGCCACATCATGCTCAACTGGCCCCAGGGCGGTAACGACATCTATCTAGACTATCTTGACATGCCGCGGGAAGATGTATACCGCAAAGCCAAGAACCGGACGCTTGGGTACATCTACTATCTCCAGACAGAACTCGGATACCGCAATCTGGGTATAGCGGACGACGTTTTTCCTTCGGCCGACGGCCTGCCCTTCTACCCTTATTACAGGGAATCCCGCCGCTTTGCAGGGCGTGACACAATGACCCTGGATGCGGCAAAAAGGCCCTACGACTTTGACCTTTACACCCGCG
>JAFSPR010000102.1 GCA_017451395.1 Bacteroidales bacterium | reverse complement strand
GGCGGCGCTGGAGACCAGGCTGCCATCAAGGACAGGGCCGATCAAATCCGTGCCCAGATTGAGACCACAAAGTCCGACTACGACCGCGAGAAACTCCAGGAGCGTCTTGGCAAACTTGCCGGCGGCGTAGCAGTAATCTACGTGGGTGCTACCACTGAAGTTGAGATGAAGGAGAAGAAGGACCGCGTGGACGACGCCCTTAACGCCACCCGTGCAGCAGTTGAGGAAGGTTACCTTCCCGGCGGCGGCGTAGCATACATCCGTGCAGCAGAGGCCCTGAAGGGTCTCAAGGGTGAGAACGATGACCAGACCACCGGTATCCACATCATCGAGCGCGCAATTGAGGAGCCCCTCCGTCAGATCGCAGCCAACGCAGGTGTAGAGGCATCCGTCATCATCAACAAGATCCGTGAAGGAAAGGGTGACTTCGGTTACAACGCCCGCACGGACGAATACGTGAAGATGTACGAGGCCGGCGTTATTGATCCTACCAAGGTGGCCCGCGTGGCTCTTGAGAACGCCGCTTCCGTAGCCGGTATGTTCCTCACCACCGAATGCGGTATCGTTGACATCCCGGAGCCCGCTCCCGCAGCCCCCGCAATGCCCGCCGGCGGAATGATGTAATCATTTCCTCTTATTTAAAAATTGGGTGGCCTTCAACCGAAGGTCACCCAATTTTCATTATGAGGGAGATTACCGGGAGGTTAGTTCCACTGGTAATCTGTGTAAGTTACGGTGAAGGATGACAACCTGAAGGTGTAGCCCGCCCTGGTAAATGTAATGTCAAGAGACTTCACAGGATTGGTGCCGCTCTTAGTCCAGGTGGTGGTTGTTCCCCAACTCATCGTTCCGTTTGATGCAGAACCACCATTGGGTCGATAATTATTCCCTGTAAACTCAAAAGATGCATTAGTTATTTCATAAACCTTCGTGCCGTCAGTGGTGAAACGCAACTGTGTTCCACTGCCAAAGCGGATATGGTTCGTGCTGGAGGTAGAGTTCAGGGTCCCTTCGAAGGTCGCAGTGATACCGTTTCTTGTATCAGTCAAGGTGCTACCTGAATACACGCGTCCACTGCCGCAAGGGAACGTTACCGTCTGGCCGGTGCGCAGGGTGGCCTTACGGTGGGTAATAACCACGGATTGGTCGGCATAACTGGTCCTGGAGGCCTTCACGGTAAACGGCACGTCAGATGTGGTGTAGTTGACGGGCATCGTGAGCGTGATGGTGGTTCCGGCGGCATCGGTTGTAACACCGGTGGTTCCAAGAGGGGTGGAAATGCTTGCGCCATCGCCATCCACGGTAAGGTCGCAAGGGAGTTCGGAAACCAGTTGGATGGTGGTAGTGGTTGCATTACCTATTACCGAGGTTGATGCTGCGGTAAGTGAGAACGCAGGTGTTCCTGCCTGAACTATGTTACCGGTAGCCACAACTATTCCGTCCTCATTGCAAAGGTCAACCCTGATGGTGCGGTTGGCGCCGGTAGTGTTGGCCGGCAGGGTGAGGGCTTCATTATGGACTGCGGCTGCCGCCACGTCCTTTGTGAACACAGGACTGGGATTACCGGGAACGTAAACCTTCAGAACGGTAGGGAAACTGGAGGATACGTTCGCATTAGCAGATGTAGCACTCATCCAGATATTGCTGTCCACAATACTCAGTGTAGCAGTACCGGCAGCCTGGGTAACGGTGACGGAGTTGCTGTGAGAGCCGTTGTCACCCGTGACGGTATAGGTTTGAGGCTGCAGCCTGTTATTCACGGGAACAGTGAGGGTAACAGCATTGGTTGAACCGGCAGGGCCGCTTGAAGGAGACACGCTGGCACCGCTGAGAGTACCGTTCACAGTCAATGTCCACGCTGCCTCGGAATCTACATTGATAGATGCCGAAGTGGTAGTGTTGCCAATGTTGGCATTGGCGGTGGTGAGTTTGATGTACGATGTTCCCAGTTGCGTCAACGTCTTGGATGCGAGGACATCTCCTGTAGAAGTGTCGCAAAGATTTACGATGATGTGACGGTCAGAGCCTGTACCATTGACAGGAATGCCTGTAATTGTTTCATCGCGGCCTGCAGTTTCGGCAATAGCAGCAGTGTAGATGGGCGTGTCATTACCCTGAACGTAGGCCTTAAGGTTGGTGGCAAAACTGCTGACCAGATGTACGCTTGCCGATGTATCGGACTTACGGAGTTCATCGTTGGCGGCAGATACGCTTACCACACCGGGCTCCTGGGTGATGATTATATCTTCCCAAACAGTACTGCTAAGGTTACGTGCACGCACCGTGAATCTACGCTCGTGGATTGTAGTGTTCTGCGGTATGTTTACATTATAATTAGTAGGGCCGGTTGTAGGCGTTTGATCTGCGGATGTACTGAGAACATTTCCGCCTTCATCAATAAGTTCAATGACATAGTTTGTGCCGGACTCAACGGTGACGGTCACCGAGTTGTCGCCGTTGTCGACAGTAGTTGTTGCCGATGTCAGTTTCATCATAATGCCTTCCTGGGTGATGTAGGCCGTACGGACAAGGCTGGATGAAGTGTTGGTGAGGGTGACCAGATAACGTATGGCATTCTCCGTCACGTTCTCTGGCAGGGTAACGGCAACATCCTGTCCTGCGGTTGCACTGCCGCTGGAAGGACTGATGGATGCGCCGGCAGCTACGCCACCATTAGCCATACTTATATTAAGCACCCAGTTTCCGGTAGATTTCACCCTGACGGTGGCAGCAGTTCCGGAGACTGTCTGACGGTTAGGCGTGATATTGTTGTTGGCGTCACCGGTCAGTGTTGTCTGGGCGGTGGTTACACCGGAAGCATCGGTTTTGAAATACTTGTTATAGACATACACCGTGGAAGTTGAGAAAGCCTTTGTGGTCTCAAAATCACAGGTGAGGATAATGTCGTCACTTCCGGAAAGTTCTGCGTTGTTCTTCAGGCGCTGGTATTCAGACCAGTTGAGGGTGCGGACAAAGCAGTATGAAGACTGATTGTTTCCGGAAAGCGACTTGAAGGGCTCTTCCAGATTCTCTATACCGGTGGTTTTCACAGGCATATTTTCATTGGAAGCAGGATTCAATGCCTTGGCGCTGTCCTCAATCAGGATTTCCATAGGGAACATAGAGGCCTGAAGATCCCAGGGAAGTGGAATACTCAGGGTTGTGAGCTGCCCCTCCTCGTCCGCAACCGTAGCGGGTGAAAGAGATGGAGATATTTCCTTGGCGTTGAACACACGGATTGTAACCATACGGACAAGCCTGTAGATGTCTCCGCCGTCGTTATACGTTCCTATCAACTGCAGGGTGGAAGAAAGTGTGGACGTACCATTGGGCACATTCAGCGTATAGTTCACATAACGCTGGTTGTTTGCGCTGTCGCTGCCGTCTACGGAAAGCGTTTTAATGGCATTGCCTTCTTTCTCGGTAACCGTAACGTTCCCGTTAAGGTTGCCGCTGGCGGCACCGTTCAGCAGGAACTTGTACCAGAATTTCTGGCTGTCAGCAGTGTACACCCAGTCAAAGTTGGGCTGCTCTACATAAAGACGCACAACACCGTTGGAAACGTCGGGAAGGGTGCGGGTATCAAGGGAAACGGAGAAGTTGCTTCCGCTGTTATGACCCGCAGCATCGGAGATATTCTCGTAACCGTCCACCGACACTTCGGAGATTTTGATGCCATAGGTGAAATTCCTGTAAATAGGGAAGTATCCGCTTTCCAGAGCAAGGTCCAGTCGGTAGTAGTGGATAGGTGTTGAGGAATCCGGAGTGCCACTGGAAACATAACGTGCCGCCATCAGGATGAAAGGCGGATTTTCTGTGGTGACAGCCCTCTCATATACATAGATAGTTTCACCCGCGGCGACAGATACGCCCGGGGCGTTAAATGCATCCACCGTGGTAGGGATATCGGTATCTATATCAGGATTTGTGGGGAAGCCCAGATAGTCTTTTCCGCCGTAATTGTAGATGTAATTGGACAGCGTGAGGGCAGGGTCTGTGTAGCCTGAAACCCAGTCTCCGTGGTTGGTGCTGTACATGGCGATGGCACCGCTCCTGGGCATATTGCAGAGCGTGTAGGAGACAATCTCGAAGTTTGCCGCTTCTTCGGTAACGGTGATGCTGGCAAAGTTACGGATGAGGGTGAGGTTGCAAAGGGCTGCTACGGTTGCGTCAGTAGGGATATATTCTCCTTCAGGAGTTTGCTCGGGGTTTCCGTCAACTTCCTTTATTTGAATTCCGTCGGGGAGGACAACACGCTGCCAATATGCGCCGTTGCCGTCGGTGACCGTCATGTTCTGCATAATATCGTTCTCATATGCATTGAACGGCAGGGATGACGGGCCGTTGGCGATGATATGGAGCACGCGCTCCTTGGAAGAGATGGGAAGACGGGCAAGGAAATAGGCCGATGTCGCATTCTGAGATGCAAAGCCTCCGCCGAGGGGATTGCCCTGCGCATCGCAAGGATAGGCGCTCACATAGTCTTTCAGGTAGCGGTCTGTACCGAAAATGGCAACGTTGATGCTGCTGATTGCAGGCTCAACCCCCATTTCCATTCCTGGCTCGGCCTTGGTAGAGGCCTGAAGGACCAATGGCTCCTGGAAAGAGATGACAACTGGAACTGTTGCGCCCTCATTTTCAAAATTGGCTATGGATATCGGCTCCTCACGTGTACAGGACACGGAAGCAAGCACAAGCAAGACTGAAAATATGGAATATAATTTTTTCATATCTCTTTAAATCTCGTCAAGCAATTCGTTAAAGACTGGTTTGGTATCCAAGCCAACCGGTTCCTGAAACAGGGTCTTCTCCCCAATACCAGGTGTCATAGACGCAACGGACATATCCGCTAAGACCGTTGTAGGTGACGGCACTTGTACCACCAGAAGCATCGGCATCATCGATTGTCATAAACGTATCGTTGCCGCCGGAATCCTGAATGAAAAGAAGATGACCGGCCGCCCAATAACCTGATTCCTGGGATGTGCCGTAAAGCTTCGGGATCTTATTATCAGTGTTAAGTTTCTGGAGGAAAAGGATTTCCGCCTTGGTAGGAAGGCGCCATCGGCCTGCGGGATAACCGGATTCCTGATAAGCGGCACATCTCTTCCTTGCGCCCTCATAGGAAACAGCATAAGTTCTTCCGTAAGAGGAAGCAGAGATGAATTTAGGAGAAATCACATTCTGCGCATCAGGGTCTGTAGGACGATAATCGGTAAGAGGATTACCTGCATCACCCCCGTTCAAAAGGGAGCTATATTCATTGGTGGCGGCTGCACGGGGATCTCCAAGAACCGTCTCGAACGGGCCACCATTGATAACAGGCGTGAATTTAAGGATGGTTGTAGTAACAGAATAGATGTTAGGATTCTGATTACTGGCATTAGGGTCGAAAGACGGAACAGCCCCTAAATTGTAGTTGATAGAGCCTAAGTAATGAGGCTGGTACGTGGCTGAAATGGTACTGGTGGTACTCAGGCCCGAGTCGTCCCAAACCTTAACTCTGGCGGTAGTCGCGTTATAGTTATTGACGTATACGTTAGACGGACTGTTGGCGGAGTTATACGTATCTGTATTGGTAATATACAGCGGCGGATACTGCGTAACCTTCAAGGTTTTGTCGTACTGCCCGATATCGTCATTTGCTAGTTGCAGGACGATTGTAAAGGTATAAGGCGACACGTCATAATCATCCGTAGTGAAATCGTATTTCAACGTGTGATCGATGTGGATAAAATCGCCGTCAGTTGCTTTTGCGACTGCTGCGCCCGGATCCTCGGTCACATGAGTACCGGTACGGAAATACTCATAATCCAACTGTTTGCTGCGGATAGCAACTGTACCGCTGGCAAAATACGGGATATCCAGTGTGTTGCCGTAGAACTTGATATCCATAGGATCAGGTACGTTCACATCCAGGTAGTAACCGGGAGACATAGAGGAAGAAATAGCGCTGCCAGTTCTCCAGTCCAGTACCTGATAGCCGCAAGGGACGTTCACGGCCTCGTCATCGGCATTACCGCCAAGTTGAGTGACGTCAAGGACAAGGTGATACCAGTTATTGCTCTCAAAGGCGTTGGTGGGAAGCATTACCTTATAATAGTACTCCTTCTGGGATTGCTGCACTATTCCGGAAGTGCTTCGGGAAAGTTTCCAGGGAACTATGAGTTTAAGGTAAGGCTCCGTGGCCGAACCGTAAGACCAAGTTTCCGGATAGGTATAGAACGACGCACTTGAAAAAGCAGTAGAGAAATCGGCTTTTCCAGATATGGCTGTATTGTTAATATTTGGATAATAATCAAATAAGGTATGGTTTGCGTCAACACCGCCCACGAGGGCTTCCGTGGTACCGTTGCAAAGGTACACGCGAATATTGCTGCCTTCGGTGAGAGGGGTCCAGACTTCGGTGACGTTCCCTTTGTCGTGATTGACCTCATCCTTCAGGTAAAAATCCATTGTAACCTTGGCAGGGAGACGCTTAAGTTCCACATTTGCTTTACCTACCAGATTCTGACCGAGAACTGGAGCCACGTGGATGTTTTCTGCCAGGCCTGTCATAACAAGGCTAAGGTCCTCATCTTCGGCAGGCATTATGTTGCCGCCGGCTTCTTGGGTGAAAGTGCGGTGGGAACCCTCGCTTAGCGCAAGTGCCTGCAAAAATGCCATAGTGGTTGGGTTGCCACTGTCATAGAAGTCGGATTCCGGACCGGGATAGTTTGCGATAGAGAATACCTTATATTCACCGTCCGCTATAGCCGAGGCTTGAATGAAGCAGGTAAAATAGGATTCAATCTCCGGAGAGAAGCGCGAATGGTGCCTGAATTCCGGGTAGGAATTGCTAAACAGGAAAACGTCCAGCGTTTTGATAAGGTTTTCGTTGCCAACGCCGGGTTTAACCGCCTTGGTGTTAATGTCCCCGCAGGTAAAAGTGAGGCGGATTCCGTTTTCACTTGAAACGTCCTGCCCGGGCTCCGGTACCTGCTGGCACGCCGCGATTGAAAGAAGCGCTGCAAAAACTGCTGTTATACTGATTGACTTTTTCATATCACACTACATGCTGGGGATTATTATTGTATAGGCGCCATCCCTCTGGAGTTCGGAGTCCAGGGAGAATTCACGGCCGCCGGATGCCTGTACGGAGAAACTCAGGTCTGCCGTAATGTCAGGCTGGCCCGCCGCCGGACGGTCGTTGTCATCGGCATAAATATAGAAGTCTATGGTGGTGCCGGGAAGGATATCGCCGGTTGAAGTTCCAATGGAGCCTGTACTTGTGTCAACAATGCCGCTTCCGAAATCGTGATTGAAGGAGTAGTAAGACGCGTTCTGTGACAGGTTGATGTGGTAGGTGCACTGGGTGGGCGAGAATATCTTGAACATTCCGTGGATGGGCATAAGCTTTCCCTGGAGGTCTGTCTTGAAAGTGATATTCCTTCCGCTGATAGTGCAGGAGGAGGAATCCCAGTCAACCCATGAGGCCATAGCCGACTGATTCTCTACAGAGGCTGCTTGTTCTGTGTAGTCCCAGTCCATAACGGTTTCTTCAACTTTGAAGATAGCGCCCATATAGGTGACGGTATAGGAATACTTGTGACCGCCTTTCCAGGTAGTGCCATTGGGGAATGAAAGTTTAGAAGTACGGATGTACGGGTTTCCTGTGACGGGATCCGTCTCTCCGTCTATTTGGTAAACAACGGTGATAACTTCAGACAGTTCGGCTTCTTCCGCCGGCCAGAAATAGTAGAAATCCTTTGTGTTTGACTGATGCTGTGAAAGCATATCGACGGGCGTATCCCCCTTACCGTAGGAAATTCCGCCAAAATCGGTCCTGGGGGAGAAGGCTCCTTTAGTGGGATTGCTGAAAGCGACATCGGCCGTTCCGTCATCGTTGAAAGTGATAACGGTTTTCTTGCTATTGATGAAATCATCGTTCAGATATACCCCGTGAAGATATATGGGCTGTTCTCCGTTCGGGGTCTGGTCGGATATCTGGAAGGACATTGCCACCTGAGCAAAAAGGTGGTTGAAAACCAGGGGGACATCCGAATAGTCGTTGGCGGAAGTGTTGCGGCTCACCGGGTTGGAGTACATGAAGTCGTACTGCTGGGTAGATGTGGTCAGAGCCTTTGCCGGAATGGTGAGCGTATTGCCGCTGGCACTCAGGCCGGTGCCGAAGAAGGCGGCGGTACTGTAGTTTTCATTGTGCTCCAGCCAACTGAAGAACAGGTGATTTCCACCGGCCCATACATAATTTGCCGCGGTACCATAGACCCACTGGGACTCGGTTGCATTCCACCTGAGGGTGTTGTTGATGTGGTATTGGCTGCCATTGTACCAGTCGCGGACCTGGAAAACGCTGGTGGTGTTCACGGCATCGGTAGCCTTTGTCTGGAGGGGAGCGGCAAAACGGATTCCCTCTTTCTCTGCCGTTTTGGGGGCATTTTCAATGCGGCTGCAGGCGGGAACTGCCAGAAGGGCCATCAGGGCCGGAATAAGTATTGTATTGAACTTATTTGTCATCTTTGTCTTCTCCTTTCTGTTATTCTACGCCGATTTCAATGTCCGGGTGGATAATCCACTGTTCCTTGCGGGGATAATCGAAATTGATATACCAGACTGCTCCGGGAACCATAAGTCCGGAAATCTGAATTTTTGTAGCAGCAGGGAAAGTAATCCAGGCATCATTCTGCTTGAGGCGCAGGGACTTGCTGGTGCCGTTGCTCATATTGAAGGTGATCTTCACTCCGGTAATGTCCAGAGGCAGGGCGAACACCTTGAAATTCATTGACGTTGTGGTGGAAATAATGGGATTGTAGGGCGCATCTTTGTCGTCGTGGAAGACAACCCCTATGGTACTGCTTGTGGAACCGGTGCCTGAGTATGTGACGGACATACCGCTGCCGGCATCGAACGTTGCCGTTGAAACACCTGCAATGGGCTGGAAGTTGGCCGATTCAGTCTCATAGGTGCTGGTTTCCATCTCAAAACTTGTGATGGTAATGTTGTCGTTGGCGCCCACTGTGAATTCGAAGCAGGTATAGGCGGGATAGAAATCCAGGTTGATGCCATTGGCGTCCTGAGGACTCTGGAGACCGGCTACCATAAAGGCATCGGACATATCGGGGTTGAAAATGAGAGTATTGTTGGCCTTCTTGCTGTAGGTTACAACCTGGGAAGAAGGAATTGTGGCCGACATCCTGTGGTTCCCTACAGTAACCTTTGAAGCGGGATATCCGGCCCAGAAATCATGGGTGCCGGAGCCCCACTCAAGGCCGTTCTCTGCGCCGTAAGGCATAAGGTCTGTCTTGCTGTTCACTCCCGCTACGGAGATAGTGTTCACGGAATATTCCTGAGAGGCCATTCCTACTTCATCGTTTTTCATGGCAAGGACTATTCTGTCCCCGTTTGACCAGTCTATACGTTCGTAGGTCTTGCTTCCGGCGCCGTCGTACGTGGCTCCGCTGTATACCGTCTTGGTGACAGGGGCCTCAGGGCGTGTGCTGGCGCGGAAACGGATTCTCATGCCGGATAAATCTTTGGCGCAACCGGCAAGCCCCAGCAGACAAACTGCCGCGGCTGTGATGCTGATGATTACTCTGCTTTTTCTCATTGCTCTTCCTCTCTATTACTCCCACACCTGGTTGAAGGAGGTTTCTGAAAAATCCATAGTGACAACTTCCTGACCCATAGTTTTCACTTCGGAACTCTTTTGGATGGTGGAAGCGGCAAGAATCTCGGTCTCCAGTTCTACGGAAACCGTTCTGATTATGGCTGGAGCAATGTATCTTTTACAAGATTCCATATACACTAACTTTAACTAAAATCCTCTGTCGAAAAACCCCGCGAAAGCACTAATACATAGCCTCTCCTGGGGGGGTGTTTATATAATAACTGACAAAAATAAACAAACCTTGACAAAGAATCAAGGTTAAAAAAAGTTCAGGTTGCATTTTTGCAAATTCTGAAACTATATTTGTGAATTCTGAAAGGAAAGGAGAGGAAAAGTTACTCCTTTGCGTCAATCATCCACGCCGTGACGGTCTTTCCCATCTTCTGTTTGAAAGCGGCGCTGAACGTGCTGTAACTGTGGAATCCGCTTTCGGCTGAGAGTTGATTTGCCGTAAAGACACGGTTGCCAGCAACGGCACGGTGATACAGGCGGATGAAGTGTTCTACGCGCAGGCCGTTGATGTAGGCATTATAGGTGAGCCCCTGTCTGGAGAAGTATTGGCTCAGATAGTAACGGTTTGTGCCGATGGCCTGGGCTAGTTGGGCAAGGGTTAGGTCGTACTGCAGGAAGAGCAGCGTGTCTTCGCAGTACTTTTTCAGTTGCGGGCCTATTGTGTCTGGAACGGAGTTTGACGAAGGAGTCTCCATGTCATCTTTCGAAGGTTCCTCCGCTACGGTGTCGCTGCTGTCCAGACTCCGAAGCGTTTCCACGCGCCACATCATCAGTCCCACGACTAAGATATTGACTGCCTGAATAGAATAAAGGAAAATAATGTTGCTATCGGTATAGCCATAAAACAACAGAGTGAGCAGGAGAACGGCCAGCACCAGGATGCTTTGCCAGAACTCCTTATGCTCCAGGTCGGCAAAATTGTCCCTGAGCCAGCGTCCATAGATACGGATGGCAAATACCATATACACCGTAAACAGGACGACCAGAAGAATTACATAAATGCGGGCCGGGCGTAACAGGTCGATGTCTTTACGGACAATGCCAAGGACCGACCATACGACGAGTGGGACCAATGACACCAGAACCGGCCAGATATGCCGTTTCCGGTCTTGCAACATGGCCAGCATAATACCTGCCACCGAAATGATTATAAACAGTACATCCAGCAGGCAGGCGGTTATATATGTGGCGGCAGAAGGGTGTAAAGCGAAATACATCCAATACAGATGGCCAATGGCTAAAGTGGCCAGGAAGAAAGCAGTCCATCGGCGCAGCCGTACGGGAGGTTCTATGCCGCTGACAAATGCATTGCCTTTGCGAAACAATATATATAGTGCTGCCACCAGTTCTAATGCCAGTACACCTCCATAGAGAAGGATGAAGAATATGTCCTGGGTTATAGATGATAGTTCCATCATAAGGCCAATGGGTTACATACCGGATATGCAAATATAGTCATTAATTTTGAAAAAAGGCGCTTATACCGCATTTAATGCAGGTTTTCCTGAAAAAGTCCGGCTATAAACGGAAAGACTTCCCGAGGCGCATATCTCAGTGAAAAATGAAGATTTGACAGGATTCGCCTCAAGGTGTCCATTTTCCTCCTGAATTCTCCCTCTTTCTCTATGGATTCAAGGCGGCCGCCTCTGAAATGGCCAAAATTCCCTCCTCTTGCAACAATCCTGAAAAGATTCGCGGAATCTACCTTTTCCGGAACTTCTGTCCCGGGGGCTATGTAGTCTTTAACAAAGGATACCAAAAGGGCGTCCCAGCGGGACAGGCCGCATTGCCTGAATAACTTATGAAGCCGCTGATAATCACCCGGGTAGGCTTTATACGCAAAGGCAAAATCAATAATCTGCCTGAGCCCCACTCCAACCCCGCAGGCATGCTTCAGTATGTGGGAGGAAAGCATCAGCAGTTCGGCTTCCGGAGTCCCTACGGGAGGGAGTAAGGCATTCCGAACGTGAAGGTCAAAGTATTTCCGGTGCAGTTCCACTTCGCAGCCACTCACGATGAAAGCCACGCTGTTGTCCGGCTTGGGAGAACAATCAATTCCGGAGGCCCGGAGCACTTCCAGGGCCCTCTCAAAACCCGTTTCAGGAATGTACAGGTCTATATCCCCGCCGGTCCGGAGTTCTGGAGATGGGTATCTGGCGGCGCAGGTGCTGCCTTTCATCACCAAGGCCTCAATCCCTCCCGAACGGAGTATCTCCAGGACTTCCTTCTGGGCCTGGGAGAGTTCCTGATTCCGCCGTACCGTCTTTCTGACCTTTGCCAGAAGGGTGAAAAGTACGCGGTCCGGTAGGCGGAAGCCTTCAGGAAAACCCTCTGCAGCCTTGTACAGCAGGCCGGTCACCGTCTGGTGACCGGCTGTGCGGAGGAGTTCCATCCAGTCTTCCTCGCCAAGGTCCGGCGGGGGTAATTCGCCTCTCAGGATCCGGAGGAGGAGCCGAAGGCTTTGCTCACCTGTCATCGGCCGAAGAGTTTACTGAGGAAGGAGCGTTTGTGGTGATGCTTATGGTGGGAATGGCGCCTTGCTCCGTTCACTATTCCGTAGATTTCACCCCAGTCAGGCAGGCCTCCAAGGTTCCTGTCGTCAATGTAGACATCGGCAACAAGTTTTGTGGAGGTTGTCTTGTCGGAAAAGGTGAGACTGCCCGTGGGGATGTCGCTGTTCACGGAATAAAACGTGAGGCCGCGCTCCTTGCAGAAGCGGATGGCGTCTTCCAGAAGGTCTCCCTCGCGGGATGTCCACAGGATAATCTTATGCCCCTCGGAAGCAAGCCTTCGGAGCGTATCAATGGCAAAGGGCTTTTCCTTGCCAATCTTCGGGTACTTGTGCTCTACAATGGTCCCGTCAAAATCTACTGCAATAATCATTTGTCGTCTTTTTCTCCATATCCGTAACCATAGCCATAGCCGTATCCGTAACCATAGCCATAACCGTAACCATAACCGTAGCCGTAGCCATATCCGTAGCCGTATGAGGCGCGGAGATCACCGCCGTTGAGGATGATGCTGGGATGGTTCAGGCGGCCGCTCTGGTAAACCGTCTCCAGTTCGGAAAGCGCCCTGCGGTCCACTTTTCCGCTTCTCAGGATGAACAGGTTCATATCCACCAGCCTCTGGACCACCATCATATCGGCCACGGCATTCACCGGAACACCGTCCAGCAGGATAAAGTCGTATTCTTTCCTGAGTTCCTGTATGAGAGTGTCAAAACGGGCACGGCCAAGAAGTTCGGCGGGGTTCGGCGGGATGTGTCCTCCGGGGATGAAGTCCACTCCGGGAAGGACGTCCTTGTGCAGGATCTCGGCCAGCCTCACGGAGTCGTCGAAAATATAATTGGACAGCCCCGGAACGCCGTGCTTGAGGGAGAAGAAATTGGACGCGGTCCTCTTCCTGAGGTCCATATCCACCAGCACCACTCTCTTTCTGGCATCGGCAAGGCAGGCGGCTATATTGGTGGTAAGGAAGGTCTTACCGGCGGCAACGGAGAACGATGTTGATGCAATCACCGGGTGCTCGCAGCCTTCCGGACGCATATAATCCAGATTCGTGCACAGCAGGCGCATAGCCTCGGTGAAAACCTTCGACCTGGAGTTCTTGTAGGCCGTGGTGAGCGTCGTGTCGCCTTTCTCGCGCTTCTTTTCCCGGGCGTATGGAACATCGGCAAGGAAAGGCATCGTAGTACCTTCCTCGATATCCTTTCGGGTATGGACGCGGTTGTCTATGACTATTCGAAGGATGAGCACCAGTGCCGGAGCCAGAAGGCCGATTAGGAAGGCCACCATAAGCATCTTGTTGCGGGAAGGATAGACGGGGGTCCTGCTGGATGTGGCCGAATCTATCATTCGGGCATTGTTGTCGGCCATAGCCTGGGTGAGGGAGTTCTCCTCGCGCTTGTTGAGGAGGAACATATACAGGGTTTCCTTGATTTTCTGCTGCCTCTCTATGGACAGGAAGCGGCGGGCCTTGGTAGGCATGGAGGTGAACTTCCTGAGGGAACTCTGCTCCTGCTCGGCAAGTGCCTGGCGCTCGGAGATGAGCAGGGATATACGGCTGTCTATGAAGCCGAAGATATCGGCCTTAAGGTCCTTGATGTCGTTTTCCAGTCCGCTTACGGCAAGGCTGTACTCGCCGCCGCCCTTGAGGTAGTGCTCCCTTTTGCGTACTGCTGCGTTGTACTTCAGAATGGCGTCTTCAATGTAACTGTCTTCCGTAACAAGGTTGGCGGGAATCACCTCATACCCCTGGAAGGCCGACCTTACATAGTCCTTCAGATAGCGCATAGTGCTCAGTTTGGTCTCAATCTCCACTATCTGCTTGTTCAGGGCGTTGTTCTGGTTCAGGTAATCGGCAGCCGTGGCCTCCACGTTCAGGATGCGTTCGTTGGTCTTGAGCCTGGAAAGGTCCTCTTCCACGGATCCCAGTTCGTCCTGGATGATGGCAAGGCGCTCGTTGATGAAAGCGGCCGTATTCACTGCAATGCGGTTCTTTTCCCTCACCGCGTCCTCATTATACTTCTGGACCAGCATATTCAGCACGTCATCGGCCCTGAGGTGGGAATAATCCATCATAGAGAGTTGAAGGATGGAGCCGTCGGTCTCGGCCTGGACAACCTTGAGGCGGGAGACAAACTGCGACGCCCTGTAGGGAACGGGTATCTTTATCACCTTGATTTCCTTACCCATATAGGAGGAGAAACTGGAATTGGGGGAGAATATCACCCTGTGTCCGTCCACACGGAGCGTATCGCCCAGTTGGACAGTCTGTTTTGCAAAGCCCGAGCCCTCTACGGTAATCTGCATCTCTCCGGAAGGGATTACTTTCAACTGGCACTGGAAATCTCCGTCATCCCTTACCACGAACATCCTCACCGGGGCATTCCGGTAAAGTTCCACGTTACGCAGCCTGTCCTTCTCTATATAGTCGATATCGGTATCGAGGGTTGTGACAACCATCTGCATCAGTTCCCGGGACTGTAGCTGGAGTATCTCGTTGGACATACTCACGTGGTTGATGAGGCTGCTGTATGCGCCCATCTGCACGGTACTCTGTGTGTTGGAAGGGTCCTTGATGATGATGGTGGCGTCACTCCTGTATACGTGCTGCATCTTGGAATAGCGGTAATACGCGAAACCCACGCATACGGCTACGCAGATTACAAACAGGTACCAGTGGCTGAGCAGGTAGAAGAACAGGTCCACCAGGTTGATAGTGCTGTTGTTGTTTTTCTCGTTCATAACTTATCAGTTTCTGCTTGTCCAAAGAAGGGCATTTACGATAATCGAAATAAGCGACAGGCCTGCGGTTACGAATGTCATCGTGGTCTGGCCGCTGGCGCTGAGGCTCACTCCCTTGGGTTTAATATAAACCACATCGTTCTGCTTCAGGTAGAATACCGGAGAGTCAAATAGGTCTTTGCTCTGAAGGTCAACGGAATATGAGCGGCGCACGCCGTTCTCCGTCCTTATGACCATCACGTCACGGATGTCAGACTTGTTGGTTACGCTCTTGTTGGTTGCCAGCACCTGAAGGATGTTGATGCTGTTTCCCTTGACGGGAATCATTGAATTGCCCGCGCTGCCTATGACCGTGACGCTGAAATTATCCAGGGTCACGTTCACTATGGGGTCTTTGATGAACCCGTTGGCCCTGATACCGTCGGCAATGCCGTTACGGATCTGGGTGAGGGTGGCGCCCCAGACGTTTATGGTTCCCTGCACCGGGAATTCTATGTTTCCGTTACGGTCCACTACGTATTCGTGGGTGGATTTTCCGTCGCTGAAAAGATTGAACGGGGCGGCCAGTTCGGGGGTGGGGCTGGTGACGGTGATGCCAAGAAGGTCATCGGGCTGAATAAGAAGTTCCGGAGCCGGTTTAACCGGATAGTCCGTATTGTACTCCATATCCGTGAGGTAACTCATCTGCCGGGCCGTGGTACAGGATACCAGGGCAAGAAGGGCTATCCACGCCGGAAAAGAATTAAACAAGCGCTTCATATATTTTAATTATTGAATTAATCATTTTCTCTTCGCGGAACATCTCATCGAAACGGGCACGCGCCCCGTCGGAAAAGTTCCGGTAATTGGCCATAACATCTTCTATGGCCCACGCCATAAGTGCGGGCTCTCCGGGAGTGACATTCCTTCCGGAAACCCCGTCTTCATTTACCCAGGACACCCCTGAGCCGGGAATGGTGGTTGCTACAACAGGTTTTCCGCAGGACATCGCCTCTATCTGAACAATTCCAAAGGCCTCCGTCTTCATAATGCTGGGAAGGACATAGATGTCGCAGGCTCCGTAGTTGGCCATAAGGGCCTCATCGGAAAGATAGCCTTCCAGGCACACTCTTCCCCGGAGGTTTTCAGAGTCAATGAGTTCCTTGAGTTCAGTTCGCAGCGGGCCTGAACCGCCTAGAACAAGTTGATACTTTTCAGGAAGGTACTTCATAGCCCGGATGAGGACGGAAAAGCCTTTGTAAGGCACAAGGCGCCCGACTGAAAAGAGGATGGTCTTCCCAGGGAAACGGCCCCTCACAGTATCAGAGGCTGCCTTATCTATAGTTATGGGCTCTATGCCGATGGGAACATAGGTGCACTTTTGCTGCACGTCCCTAAGCCAGGGCGAAGACTTGACGTAAACGGGGCTTGTACCAACTATTATATCGGCCCGCCTGATGAGCCAGTTCTGAAGGGGCCTGTAAAGCGAGAGCAGAAACTTCTGGGAGAGAATGTCGCTGTGCCAGTGGAGCGCCACTTTTCCACGGAATCCACTCAGGCGCAGCGCAAGGGCGGCCATAGGGTCAGGATGGTGGACGTGGATTATGTCGTAATCTGCACTGTGGCTGCGAAGCCAGGAAATCATTGCAGGCGATATCATAGTGGCGGCTTTCTTTGACAGGGCCCTCACGCGGATAACGCGGCCGTGGGCGCCGAACCTAAGGCTGCCGTCCGGCTGCTCCAGTTCCAGGTCCTTTAGGTCTGTCCTGTCTGAGGGGAGGGTAGCGCAAAGCATGTCGCAGTCCACTCCCCGGGCAGATAATCCCCGGGTAAGGTCCCACATCACCTTTTCCACGCCCCCGCGTATGGGGTAGAATTTTCCTAACTGAAGGATTCTCATACGGACTTGAACAGTTGGTCCCACTTATTCATTATGGCTTCAAAGTCAAAGCGTACGGCCATTTTTGCTGCTTCTTCCCCCATCTGCCGGCGGCGCTCAGGATTCCGGATAAGATCCAGAAGGGCCCGGGCAAGAGCCTGGACATCTCCTTCTGGGACCAGCAGCCCTGTCCGGCCGTCCACAATAACCTCCCTTGGGCCGCACTTACAGTCAAAACTCACTGCGGGAAGGCCGTAAGCCTGAGCCTCGATAAGAGCCATCGGCAGGCCTTCGTAATGTGACGACAGGGCAAGGATAGCAGCATTCCTGTACTCAGAAGGCATATCTTTCACGGTTCCGCACAAATGAACTGAATCTGTCAGTCCCAGGCTATCTGTCTGCTCCTGAAGCCGGGAGCGGAGTTCACCGTCGCCAAGAAGGCGCAGTTCCCACCTGTTATCGGCCCCAAGCGCATCCTGCACTATTTTCCAGGCGTCAATAAGCCGGTCCAGGCCTTTCTGGTACATATACCTTCCCACCGCTATGACGGTATTGCCCCCGTGCCCGCCCGGGGCAATGCCATTGAGGGAGATGCCGTTGGGGATGGAACAGATGCCGGGGATGTCTCCCCACATTGAAAGGTCTTCTTTGGTAAGGGTCACAAAGCGGTCAAAGCGCCTTACCTGACGCACTTCATTGGCGCTCCGAAGCCTATCCACAAGCCCCCAGAGGCCCTTACGCCCGTACTGAAGGCGCTTAAGGCGGGAGAAATGAAGTTCCAGGACCTTACGGCTTCCATCCTTTATGGCGGGAAGGAAACTTTGGTCGTTGCAGAACATGGAGATGGTTATATGGGGGCGGATCTCCATCAAGGCTTTGGTGAGCCGCTTCCGGTGCCGATACTGCTTGAGCGGGTAATGGATGAGTTTGTTCCAAAGGCTTGCGCCGTTGTTGTCTTCGTAGCCTATGTCAAGGTCCCGCCTTTCAATCCTGCTGTCCAGCGGGAATGCGTCCGGGCGGCCTTTCTGCTCGGTGGTTATGATGGTGACGTCATATCCGTGCCCTGAGAGCCAGTTGGCCTTATCAGTCAGAATCTTCTCCATCCCTGAAGGACGGTACAGGCCGGCTATGTTATAGACTATGCGCATATCTTTTTGGAGATAAGGGTACTTGCCTTATTGACGGCGAATGCAAGGACAATCGTAAGGGCATAAACTGCCAGGATGAAAAGAAGCGGAGACTCAATGGGGAGCCTGTCCCGGAACAGTTCCATAGGGATTCCGTGGCAGAGGTAGATCTCATAGGAAATGCCGGCTATGAACATAATTACAGGGCCGTGCAGCCGGCCGATAGGCAGACGCGCCACAACCAGCGCTACGATGGTTGGAATAAGGATGTAGCAAAGCGTCCACACGTAGGGATTTCTTGGAAGATACAGGGCCACAAACAGTATGGACAAGACGCCAAGAAGGGCATAGTATCTGTAGGGCCGGGCTTCGCAGAACGCATAGATTTCCTTTTCCTTGTAAGCGAATAAGGCGCCGCTGGGGAAAGACAGGGAACATATCCACCAGCACCAGTCGTATCCGGCAAGGATGGTGACGGCCATCCACGCAAGAGTGCCAGCCAGAAGACCCGCGGCCTTCCATTTCCCCTTGAGGAACCTGAATGAAAAGTAATATATAAGGTAGAAGAACACTATGGCCTGGGCAAACCAGGAAAAAGGAAGTATGGGCGTGCCATAAAGCACCAGGTTTTTCCAGTCGTCCGGATAATTCCGTCCGGGATTCCAAAGAAGGACGTAATAGCACGCCAGGGCAAGAAGCGCAGGCAGCACTATCCTCAGGAACTTCCGTCCAAGGAAAGTTTTCAGATAATCCTGGCCCTTTGACTGGTATGAGCGTATGAGGCCGAATCCCGATATGAAGAAAAATACCGACACTATGGGGGCTCCTATTTCCCGGGCAGGCTTGAGCCACGGCAGGTCCAGGAAGAAATTCAGGTGGTCTGCCACTATCATAAGCGCCATAAGCGCTTTCACCAGTATCAGTTTGTCCTTATCGAACGACATCGCTCAACTTGCTTTCGTAGAGTTTTATGTACTCTTTCAGTGCGGTGCTCTTGTCAAAATGGGAAAGCGCATACTCCCGGCAACTGCGGCGCCAGGTTTCCCGGTCCTGCTTCCGTATTTCCTGAAGGCGCCCGTAGAGGCCTTCTACATCGCCCTGCTCAACAATAAACCCCGTTTCGGGGACCACTGACTCCACGCTTCCTCCAGTCCTGTATGTGACAACCGGCGTTCCGCAGGATATTGATTCCAGGTTTACGGTGGGGTAGTTGTCCTGCCAGGTGGGGTTCACAAGGGCGGCTGCCCCGCTGTAAAGCCTTACCAGCGCTTCAGCATCGGAAGTCCTTTCTATGGCAACCACTCCTTCCGGAAGAGATTGCTTCTGCGCTTCCGTCATCTTCCCCACTATAATAAGTTTCTCGTCCGGGGAAAGCATACCTGAGAGTTTCACAAGATCCGGAAGTCCTTTCTCCGGAAGCCAGATTGAGGCAACAGCAAGATAATACACGGATGCTTCCATTTCTTTCACCGGAGCAAAAACCCCGGTGTCTATCCCGTTGTGGATGCAAAGGCAGGGAACCTTGGACAGGAAAGATTTTGAGAGTTCCTTCTTCATCCACTCCGATACCACTACAAGCGTAAAGTTGGGGATGGATGTAAACAGGCTCTTTTTAAGCCGATAATTCCGGCGTGACCGGTCAAGCCCGTAACTGGCAGGGAAGCGCTTCTTGCAGGGACAGTTGTGGCATTCAGTCTGCCAGCGGCTGCATCCGGCGGAAGAGTAGTGATAGCAGTGGCCCGTA
Organism: Bacteroidales bacterium; assembly: GCA_017451395.1. GTDB lineage: Bacteria > Bacteroidota > Bacteroidia > Bacteroidales > UBA932 > Cryptobacteroides. Next base: position 28,815 of record JAFSPR010000102.1, on the reverse strand, counting down.
TAAAGCCAGCAGTCGTGGACCGTCCAGATAACGGGTTTTCCGGATTCAGCAAAGTATGCGCAAAGTTCCGGATAGTTGAGGAAATATCCGTGTATGTTGTGTATATGGATTACATCCGGATCTATTTCCTTTATGCGCTTTATAAGTTTGCGTGTGGCCCTCTTGGAAACAAGGCCATGGGCGTCAAATAGGCGGGTGGCCAGCCAGTGAAAAAACAGGTCCAGCCGGTTTCCAACCGGAACAAGGGAGGACGAATGCGGCTTTATTCCGTCACGCCCTCCGCTGTAGGCTATATAACTCTCCCATCCCGCAGAAATGGCCATCTGCCCAATCTCACGCATAATCTTTCCCGTAGAGGTGTTCTCCCGGATGGTAGGGTTTATCTGAAGGAGCCTTTTCATTCCGTCTGTTCTTTTTCATTGATACAGGCAAGTACGAAGAACGGCGCAAACATCATAATGATATCGCTGGATACCTTTACCCATCCCACCATATTCACCAGCAGGATCAGGAGAAACAGTATAGTGTGTTTTCCTCCAAGCATCCTGCAGCAGGTGGATGTAATATGTACAAATACAGTCGTCAGGAGCAGAAGGCCGATGCTTCCGAAATAAAAGATATATCTAAGGTAGCCGATATCCGTATCCATATAGAAACCGGTCTCAAGTTGTCCGAACCTGTCCGGCGTGCCCTCGGAATTGAAAAAGAGCCCGTCTCCTATGGCCCAGGTCTTGAGGGATTCCGGCCATACCACCATACCCTTCAGGATGTTTGTGGAGTTTGTCTCCCAGTAACCTTTTTCTACAAGGGAGAAAAAGCCTTCAAAACCAAAGCGGAGGTTGTTCCGGAAAGCGAAATTGCTCTGGTACAGCATCACGATAAGACCTAAACTGACAAAGGCGCAGATGACCGCCGTCACCCAGAATCCGCTTAAATATCTCTGCCTCTTCTCGATAAAGAGCAGGAGTATCCAGTAAAACAGCGCAATGCCCACACCGATAATGGTTGTTCGGGATATCATATTGCCGATGATGCCGATAATGACGAAGGCAAAGATATAGAACGCCTCAAGGCCCCGGTTGGTGTAGGAATTGGTCTCGTGAATGAGGTGGGCCAGGATAACCAGTACTGCGGCAAAACGCAGGCCGGATGGATCCAGGGCGGCTCCCAGACCATAGATACGGCCTTCTGCCGGGCCCATAAAATCGGCGGCATTACCCATCAGGCTGTCCACAAAGTTTTTGAGAGACGGGGACAGTGTCATAGCGTATGCCAGGATGCACTGGGCTGTACATATAAAGACAAAGTACTGGCCTATCAGTTCCACGCTCGCTTTGCCGTGAACGGCTCTGATCAGCCACACCACGGTATAGGCTCCTCCCATCCATACCCAGGCGGAAATGACGTACTGGGCGTATGACATATCAACGGTATTGTTGATGGTAATGACAAGATATGTCCAGACGCTCACAAGGATGCAGATCAAACTGAATATCAGGAAATCCTTGGAGATTGCGAATTCCCGTTTATTGAGCATGTCAATGCCGAAGAGGAGAAGGCCGGCGGCGGCTATCACCATCTTGGTATTGACGTCGGACAGGAACGGCAGGTTGAAAGGGAAGATGAACAGGCTTGTTATGATTCCCGTCAGTATGACCAGAATAAACTTTTTCATCATCTTGGCCTATTTGAATAACCGGTGAAAGCCATAGAATACCTTGTCCACGGTAAAGCAGTAGAGCCTTACCAGGAAAAAGAGATTGTGTGCGGCTGCCTCCTGGACCATACGGGTGCGAAGCGGAAGATAATGATTCTCTCCAATATACCTGTTGGCTTCCGGGAACCACTCCTTCCATAGCCGGAACTGCTCACTGCTGCCGGACATCAGGAAGGGAAGTTTAATGTTCAGTTTGAAAAAGGCTATATCCTTCTGCGTAAACGGATAATTCCGGATGCTCTCCAAAGTGCGGTTCACATTGAAAAGGACATCCTCCAGGTTCTTTTCCGAGAATGAATTGGAATATGCTCCTGGATTCAGTTTGAAATAGTGGTACAGCGCTTCCTGGACATATACAACCTTCGCTGCCCTTGCCGTGACCGGTATCATCGTCATATCTTCACCCATGGAATGGCCTTCGGGGAAGGAGATGCCGTCAAATAGCCTTGCCCTTACCAGTTTGTTCCATACATTGTATTTTGCCGTTCCTCCAAAATAGCCTTCCCTGACCATGGTCTCACCGTTCTGGAAGGAAGGGTTCCCAAGGCGCCTTCTTGAGCCGCCGAAGTCCAGATAATAGTCACAGTACGCGATATCTGCATCGGCCTTTACGGCCGCGTTCAGGAGATGCTCCACCATCGTGGGCTCCAGCCAGTCGTCGGAGTCCACGTTGAGGATCCACTCTCCGCTGCTCGCCTTGATGCCTGTGTTCCTGGCCGCGGGAAGGCCCTTGTTTTCAGGGTGCGCAAGGAAACGTACATCGCGCCCGTATTCAGAGCATACGCGCCTGAGGATGTCCATACTCCCGTCCGGAGAGCCGTCATCCACAAAGATGAACTGGATATCGGAAAATGTCTGCTCCATAAGGGACCTCGCGCAGCGCTCTGCATAGGCCTCTACCTTATAAACGGGTATGATGATGGAAACCGTCATTGCAGATTGTCTTTCAGGTATTTGACGCTTCCACTTACCAGATTGTCAAGCGCGTCCCTGTTTCCCTTGAGGCTGAGGAGGGCCGAAGCATCAAGTTCCGGCGTCTCCCTGTAATCATAGATGGACGCCTGGGCCGATACCGACTTCAAAAGAGACTGTATACGGCTGTCAGAGGCCGATTTGGAATCTACCACGCCTATAAGCGGCTTGTCGTTTATAAGGGCAAACGTAGCCCCGTGGAAAGACGTGGTGATAACGAAAGAGGCGTGCTTGAGTAGGTATGCGAAATCGGCCGGACCTGCCGATTTTATGAGTTTTGAATCAGGGCGGAAAACATCCTTGGCCCGCCCCTGAAGGAACACTACTTTCATTCCCAGCGTCTTTTGCACCTTATCTACTATCCCGTAAATCTGAGGGAAAGGGTCGAACATATAGGAAAGGGCATAGACCAGGATATACTTTTCGGTTATCCTGTACTTTGACTGCAATGCAAGTTCATCCCATACATCCCGCCCCAGAAGCAGCGTAGGGTCGCAGCATACGGCGGGATCCCTACCCGTGAGTTCCTTTACTATTCCCACGCCGGTGCGCTCCCTTACGGAAATGGCCTGGAAGCGGGACAGGTGCCTCGAATAAACTTCCTTGGCGCTTCCTTCAATTGCGCCGGCAGCGATGCTTGAGGCGTAGGATATCCTCCTGGCGTCCGGTGCGGCAAAGGCAAGCAGGAAGTTAACGTCGTCTCCTATGAAACGGGGGTTCCATATCTGGTCGCTCCCCGCAATGTAAATGTCATACTGCGGAGGATTCTTCACGATGCTCTTTTTGTCGTAAGTCTTTTTTGAAAGGACCAGATTACGCCTGCGGAAAGCCTTGAACTTACACTTCATCCGCTCTACCGGGAAGCCAAACAGGGCTTCCCGTAAAAAGGAGATGACCCTTGCCTTCAGCGAAGGCGTGGAGCCGCTTTTATCCAGGTACTTGTAATCGATAATCTCACTGTCATAACCCATTTCACGCAGTTTCCGCTGCAGGGCATAGGCCTGCAGGGCGCTCCCGCAGTTGAGCACTTTGTGCATGGTTATGATCCCTATTCTCATTTCTGACGGCGGTCAAGAGGATATCTCAGAAGCAGTTTGATGCGCTTTGTCAAAGACAGGTTCTGAAGGCTGTCACGCTGCGCTGTCCAGAAGTCCCGTGTGAATTTTTCATCAAAGAAAACGGACCTTCTGTAGCAGTCCCACCATATGTCCATATTGGGGCAGGCCCCTTTCCAGGGTTTTTCTCCGTTGTAATGGACAATACCGCAACTCAGTGCCCGCTCCACTTCATCGGCCCCGTATATTTCCTCCATTTCCTTACGCCGGTCCACTATAAGGTCGTAGAGTTGGACGGTCATACAGTAGGAGGGCCCAAGGGGAAGGATGCGGCCGTTACAGGAGATGTTGATTATGTCCATATCCTGATAAAGGTAGTTGTTCTTTCCAAGTTCACGGAACTCATTGAGTTTGCCGTCGGCAAGAAGGAGGGCGGAATTGATAATCAGGTTTCCGGAATAATAAAAGCCTTTCTGCCAGTCAAGGCCCAAATCCTCTATATATTTCCTGAAGGAAGGACGTAGGCGGGAGCAGTTGTCCACACCGGCAAAATAGTTCTGCCCAAGGTCAAGGTCGTAGTACTTACTCAGATCCTCACGTATTATTACGTCTACGTCAGAGTACAGCAGTTTGTCATATTCCGGTATAAGTTCAGGTGACAGAAGCCTGTAATAAGCAGTCTCCGGGATGCCACGGACCTCATAACTTCCAACGAACTCGCCTTCAACCTTTCTGAATGTAATGCGGCAGTTCCCATAACGCCCGGGAAGAGAGTTCAGGCGGCTTCCCGTGAAATCGCAGGCAGGGGAGTGGAGGACAAAGATGTCATAGAAGGTGGTGGGAGCGGCACTTTCCAGAAGGGAAGTAAGGCACACTCCGGCAGCCGGTTCTAATGAAGAGTCAAAGGTGAAGAGTATAGGAACCGTTTTCATATTATGAACGGATTTTTCTGAGAAGACTTACGATCCACCCCAGTCCCGCATATTGCATATGGCAGACCATCTTCTGTTTAAGGGGCAGGGCAGAACGGTCAAGGCGGCTTTTGTATCGGGAGTAGATGTATCTGTAATCGGCCTTTTCATCTTTACCGGCATAGGTTGAATCATAGATTCTTCTTGCCGCATATAGGTCAAAGGCTTTCTGATGGCAGGCCTCCTGCATATAGGGCTCCAACGCTTCAAGAAGAAGCGTCCACTCTTTGACAGGGCGGGAATGCCACTGATTGGTGATGGAACCGGTATTGATGGATTTGTCATAGTGGTAATACGCTTTACCGACGTAAGCCAACTTCAGCGGGTGGGACAGAAGCCGGACCAGAAGGAGTTGGTCCTCGCAGCAGTTGACACCGCTTAAAAAACCTATATTGAACTGCCGGTACAGGCTGTGCCGGATAAGTTTATTCGCCATTCCGGCGTGAAGGTCATTCAGCATTTTCCACTGGATGACCTGCGGGTCCTCTGAACCAGGAGCCTGCATTTTGTATACGCTGTAGTTGCCGAACTCTTCCACGATATCGCAGATGACCATATCGGCGTGGGATTCCTGCAGTTTCCCATACATCCCTTCAAGCATATCGGCATCAATCCAGTCGTCGGAATCCACAAAGATTGAGAATCGGCCCTGGGCCCTTTCCAAGCCTTTCTGGCGCGTATAGGCAACTCCGTGGTTCTGCTGGCAGATGGTCCTGATTCGATCATCCTTATACAGGCCGATTACATCCCGGGTGGAGTCCGTACTTCCGTCGTCCAGTATCAGCAGTTCGAAATCCCGGAAGGATTGCCTGAGGATGCTCTCAATGCACCTTCCAATGGAGTTCCCGGCATTGAAGGCGGCAACAATTACCGATATTTCAGGGGACTTTACTCCTGCCATTTTTTTAAATGATCCTTGAAAGGACAGGCGTTCATTATGGCCTCAAAATCTATATTCCCGGCCGCGCCAAACAGCGCATCGTCATTAAGAATTGCATCAAGGTCTTCACTGCTGCCGATACGCACCGGCGCAGGGACGTCCCTTCCCACGGAAGCGAAATAATCCAGGTACTTGAAACTGCCCCCGGCAATGTTGTCCGAAAAACGGACCCACGCGTTGGGGATGCCATAACTGTCGGCCACAATAAGGCCGTGAAGGGAACTTGATATAATCTTCTCACAGGAGCAGACGGCATCCGGGATATCGTGCCAATTCTTATAATCGGCCATACTTATTACCAGCACGTCCGGCCTTGATATGATGGATCTCACCAGCGGATTCTTCTCGTCTACGTAGTGGGGGATGATGCCGTATTTGTATTTCTTCCGGGGCTTGGGATGGTAGTATCTGGATACCAGAAGCGCCGGGTCTCCGTAAACCTCGGGGCAGTCGAAACCCTGCTGAAGCAGTGCCTGGCGGGTGAGCGGTCCCCGGACGGAGTGAATCTTCTTTGGCATAACGTGGAGGCGGCTCTTGTCCGATCTGAAACCGCTGCCCCATATTTCCAGGTTCTTCCCGTAGCACTCGCCCAGAATGGAGCCTATGCAGCAGAAGGATCTTACTGGAAGGTGGGGAAATAGCCTGGAACGGTTCAGTATCAGTACCTTCAGGTCGGATATTTCCTCCAGCATCTCAATATTTATGTCGTCTCCCCAGTTGCTTTTTGCATAGCCCAGTCCCTGCCTTCTGACATATGCATAGACAAAGATCTTTCTGGGCCTGAAAAGAGACGCGGCGTCATATATCAGGCGTCTCAGGGTAAGTATGGTATGCTTTTCCATAATTATTTGCAGGATAAGATTTTAATACGGGCAAACTGTTCCAGCAAAAAGGCCTTTTCACCTTCCTCCAGAAGTAGCAGGTATACACTGAGCGCACTAGCGGCAAACGAGATTCCGGAGAAAAGGAACAATCTCACCCATACCGAGCCCACGGGTATCATCTGCACAAGGAATGTGAGGCCAACGGGTATGGCCATCACAAGAAGCGGCTTTACAATTACCTTTTTCACCCATTCCAAAATGGGGAAATCATACCATTGACGGCGCATCAGGAGGAGCCTTGAGACAATAAGTACAAGATCTATAGCCAGCCGCACCGCAATGACAAGGTACGGTACGGCGTTTCCCCACAATACAATCCAGCAGAAGATGAGATTGGTGGCATAGATCAGTGATACCGTAATCTGGTACTTCCTTATGTCCTTGTCCGATGTTATCAGGGTAATCAGCGGATTGCAGATACTTTCAAAATAGATACAAAAGAGCGTGAGAAGGCAGAATTCCACGGCATACTGCGGATAGTCTCCAAGCCATAACCCCAGGAAATCCCTGATCTCAAAGCAAATGGGCACAAGAAGGACCAGGATAAGATAGGCCGACAGCCGTGAAGCGCGTATGGTGAGTTTCGACAGTTCAAAGGAATCCTTTGTAACATAGTACTTCACTATCTGCGGCCTGAAGGCGGCCTGGAAGTTTGACACAAACTGGCTGACCACGGATACTATCTGGTTGCTGACGCCCATCGCTGCGTTTACCAGAACACCGTTGTAATAGTTTACGAGCATCGTCACGCCCTGGTTTGTGCCCACATAGGTGGCGGTCCCGAACAGGGCCCAGCCCGTATATGAGAACAGTCCCTTGAAGGTGCTGCGGTTTGTGGGCTTTTTGAATCGGCACATCCCGAACGTGCGGTAGCAGTAAATGCGGTAGATAAGGATGTTCAGAACTCCCACGGCAGCTATGAGGATGGCATAGACAATGAGTTTATCCCCGCTTATGGCACGGATAAGGAACGCAACCGCCAGTTTGAACATCACGTCGAAGATGGAGAAGTAGGCATACACGGACATCTTCTCGTGGGCGATGATAGTTGCGTTGAAAGGCGCCTGGAGTATGGATAGGAAAGTGGAAAAGATGGATAACTGGTACACCACATTGGCCGCTCCCATCCTATCCTCAGGGATATTCATCACGGAATTAAGGAACCACAGGCCGATCGTTTCCCCCAGGAGGACTATCAGGAGGCCTATCAGAAGGTGCGATACTATGGCTGTTGAGAAAACCTCCCTCTGTGAGTCAAGGTTCCCCTCCGCAAGTTCCGCCGTAATGTAGCGCTGAGTTGCGCCGGTGAGGCTGCTGTTGATGAAGGTAAAGAATACGATTATACCTCCAACTACGTTGTAGATGCCGTAATCCTGAACCCCAAGGACGTTGAAGACTATCCTTGTGGTATACAGTGATACCAGGAGGATGACAAACATCCTGAGGTACATATACATCGTGTTCTTTGCGATGCGTATGTTGTTGGCGGTGGGCATAATGCCTAAATAAAGCGAAGAAGGTACAGGAGCCTTATGCACTTGTGTCCAAGTTCATAAAGCGGCCTTAACAGCCTTGGGCTATCGGCCTGTTTTTCCTGCAGAAGGCGTATCTTTGAATAATGCCTTATTTTTTTTACCAGTTTCTTGTAGAGTTCCTGAGATATTGAATCCTTTACGGCGGCAAGATCGGCCATATACTGGGAGGCAATCTTACGGGTGTTGAAATTACGGATGTCCCGGCTTATGTTGCTGTCGTGGATCCGGTACTTGAGCAACAGTTTTGAACTCCTCAGTGCCGGCCCAAGGAGAAGGGCGCGGAAGCGGAGGACGCTGTCCTCGGTCTGGCAGTCATCGGCCAGCCTTCCGAATATTTCAAGCACCGTTTTCCTGAATCCAAGGGCTACGCCGCCCGTCATAAAGGTATCGGACTTCAGGTATTTCTTGTCATCGACACAAAGGAATGTATCCTTTTCCAGGATTCCATTTCCCGTTTCATTTCCGTCTCGGTCTATGGTTATGTAAGACCCGGTTACGGCCATTACAGAGGGTTCACGGAGGAAATAATCCATCTGGATGGATACTCTTTCAGGCAGGGAGACATCGTCGCCGCCGTTGAGGAAGATGTATTCTCCGTGCGAGAGTTCAAACAGGAGTTTGTTCACGTGGGGGACAAGTCCCAGGTTCCGCTCATTTCTGTTCAGGATAACCTTGTGCGGCCCATTATAGCCTTCAACCGCCTTCTTCAGGATGTCAAAGGTGCCGTCCGGGGAGTTGTCGTCGGAAAAGATTATCTCCAGGTTGGGATAAGTCTGCGACAACGCTCCGGCAACGGTATCTTCCACAAACTTCCGGTGTTTGTAAAAGAGTACAAGGAGAGTTGCAAGGGGGTATTCAGCGCGAGCCATCAGTTCCAATCAGATATCGGCTTACAGGTTCTACAAATAACTTTCTGCACGCTATGGCCAGAAGCACAGTAAGTATCAGATAGACAGGTACGTACAGCAACTTGTCATCTACTCCGATAAAATTATTCTTTATAAAGTCGAAATAACGCAGGCACACCCCGTGTATCATATAGATTTCGAAACTGAAGCCTCCAAGGAATACCATCGGCTTCCAGGAGAAGACACTTTTGCCGCCTACGGGCTCCAGTGAAACCAGAATCAGCAGTGCCGATACCAGGGGTGCAAAGATGAGAGAGCACATCAGATATCGCGGCGGGAGCACAATGGACAGATAGATCAACAGGCCCAGACATCCGTACATAAGAATCTTCAGCGACACCGCCGATGACGCCAAAGCCATCTCCCTGCCCTTTAACGACAGGAATAAAAATGCTGACAGGATCCCCAGGATATAGTCCATCAGACGGACCAGCGGATTAATGTACAGCCAGAAATGCCGCTGATCGTCTTGAAGCATAATAAACAGAGCGATATAAGCCGTAAACAGTGAGGTTAAAAAAACTGCTGCCCGTCGTTTGGTCTTCAGTATTGCTGTGATCCCTTTTAACAGAAACGGGAATACGCCCACCAGGAACAGCATATCGGAAAGATACCACGACGGGGCGTTGAAAGAAAAGTAAACGGTCTTGAGCGGGACCCAACTCTGGAGCAGGGCCGCATTCACCATAAGCGGACCAATCTTGTCTTTCCCGAATTCTCCCGTGAATAGTAACAGTATCAGAATGGCTGCAAGACACAACCAGTGAAGCGGATAGTATTTTGCGATGCGCTTGAATATAAATGACTTGTATGAAAAGTCACTTCCCAATATCCTGTCCTTGTACCCAAGAGTCATAACAAAGCCGCCCAGGATAAAGAAGAATTCTACGCCAAGATATCCGCCACCTGTGTACGAAACCGTATGGTGAAGGAAAATGGCGATTATGAAAAGAAAACGCAGGGAAGAGATTTCCTGTATTGTCTTCATTATTATCCTCTGAACCCGTTTATGATGGAGACAACCTCCGCGGCTTCTTCCTCTTTGATGCAGGGGCCGATAGGGATGCTCAGTTCTTCCGCGGCAATCTTTTCCGTGATGGGAAGACTGTAGTGGGCATACTCCTTATAACACTCCTGCTTATGCGGGGGGATGGGGTAGTGAATGAGCGTACCTACGCCATTGTTTTTGAGCCAGGCCTGCAGCGCATCTCTTTTAGGGCTGAACACCGGGAAAAGGTGATACACGTTCTGGGCATCCGGGAGCCTTTCAGGGAGATACACCAGCGGGCTCTGTATATTATCGTAATAGTATGCGGCGATTGCCCTTCTGTTGGCGTTATCGGCCTCAAGGTATTTCAGTTTTACGTCCAGGACGGCTGCCTGGATTTCGTCCAGACGGCTGTTCCGGCCGGTATATTTGAAGACGTATTTTTTCTGGCTGCCGTAGTTTGCAAGGGCCCTCACGGCTTCGGCCAGAGCCGGATCATTGGTGGTTACGGCTCCTCCATCGCCAAGGGCACCCAGGTTCTTGCCTGGGTAGAAACTGTGCCCGGCGGCGTCGCCTATTGAGCCGGTTTTTCTGCCGTCCGGTACACGGCATCCGTGCGCCTGGGCATTGTCTTCAATGAGTTTCAGGCCGTATTTTCGGCATAGCTCACCAATCTTTTCCGTATAGGCGTTGCGGCCGTAGAGGTGGACTATGGCAATTGCCCTGGTCCTGTCCGTAATGGCTTCCTCTATCTTTGCGTCATCAATCTCAAGAGTATCAAGGCGGGGCTCCACCAGAACCGGTTTAAGGCCGTTTTCTGTAATAGCCAGTATTGTGGCAATGTACGTGTTTGCAGGCACGATTACTTCATCGCCCCGCTTCATCACGCCAAGTTCAATGTAGGCACGGAAGATCCAGATGAGGGCATCCAGGCCATTGGCGCAGCCAACGCAAAACTCTGTCCCTATATAATCGGCATAGTGCTTCTCAAATAGGGCATTCTGTTCTCCCTGGAGATACCAGCCGCCGGCGACCACCTTGGCTACAGCCTCCTGGATCTCTTCTCCGTGGAGGGCCGTAACATCCTTTAGTGACAGAAATGGAATCACTTATCAGTCTTTTTTACGAACTGTGCGGGATTTCCGCACCAGACTTCGCTGGTTGGAATGCTTTTGGTCACCACTGAACCGGCACCTACCATTGCGTTTTCTCCTATCGTTATTCCTGCCAGTATCGTTGAGTTGGCGCCTATTGAAGCCCCCTTTTTCACAAGCGTGCGCTCCGGTGTCTTATGGACCTTGGAGCGGGGAAAAAGGTCGTTGGTGAAAGTCACGTTGGGGCCGATGAAAACGTTGTCTTCTATCTCAACGCCGTCCCAAAGTTGTACTCCGGATTTCACGGTTACGTTGTTTCCGATGCGCACATCGTTTTCCACCAGCACGCCAGCGCAAATATTGCAATTGCTGCCGATGACGGCATCCTTGAAGATTACGCAGAACTGCCATATATTGGTGTTCTCACCGACAGCGGAAGACTTGCAGTCTGCCAGGGGATGGATAAAAGCCATTTATTTAAGATGATTTCGAAAATCCAGGAATTCCTGATAATCACGGATATAGTCGTCCGCGGTATATTTGTCGGATGTCAGCACCATGCCTATGGCTCCGGATGAAAAATCGTCCAGATAGCTCCAAAGGCCGGGATATACCAGGAGGCCCTTGTTGGGGCGGTTCAGGAAAAAGGTCCTTTTGATTATCCCGTCGTCCAGGGTTACCTGGAAGGAACCGCTGGCGGCAATGATGAACTGGTACTGCTCAATGTGGGCGTGAGCGCCTCTATAGGAACCTCCCGGGACGTCATACAGGTAGAAAACCCTCTTCACGTCAAAGGGAAGCGTGCCGTCGTTTTCCACAACGGTGATGCTGCCTCTTCTCTCGCCCCGGATCTTGCCAAGGTCGATTATGGGACAGTCATTTACGCTATATTTTACCATCGGCCTTAAGAACTTTCAACTCATCTATGCCACGCACGTACTGTGCGGCATCGTAATGCTCCGACGACAGTACCATGGCAAGGGAATTGGTGGAGAAATTCCGGAACTCGCGCCACACTCCACGGGGTATGTAAAGGCCCTCGTATGAGCGGTTCAGATGGACGGTCTTTTCAGCGATTCCGTCGGTCAGAAGGACGTCGAAACTGCCTGACATTGCAACCACAAAGTCATCAGTTGCCCGTAGGGCATAGCCTGCCCGGCGTTCGCCTCCGGGGACGTCGTATAACCAGTATGTCCTTTTAATCCGGAAAGGGATATGATTGCACTCTTCTATGAATGACAGGTTTCCCCTTTCATCCGGAATGATGGGTAACTGGACAGTTTTACAATCCTGAAGATTCATTATCTCTTACCACTGCCTCACCTCCACACGGCGGTTGCGCTGACGGCCTTCCGGAGTGTCGTTTGAAGCCACCGGACGGGAATAGCCGTAGCCGTCAATGCTGATGAGCGAAGCGCGGGCACCGTTGCGCACCAGGAAGTTTTTCACGCTCTGGGCACGGCGCAGTGACAGATTCAGATTGAATTCCCTGCCGCCCACGCTGTCGGTGTGGCCTTCCACTATGATACCGCTTTCGGGATGGTCCTTCATCCAGTTCACAACGTCCATCAGGGTGTCCTTTGCATCGGCACGGATAATGTCGCTGTTGCTGTCAAAGAGCGCTTCTGCGCTGATGGTGGTAATGACCGGATGGTCGGTGTCATGATCACCGGTCAGGGTCTTGGATGAGGAGGAATCGTCGGAATAAGGATTACGGTTAATCTTATCCACAACCACGGTGTCGCGGACAATTGTGGGACGTACTTCCGGAACCACTACGGTTATGGGCTGAGGCTGTACGGTTATGGTGGTGGGCCTTCTATGCGGCTTGCCAAGGTTGATGCTAAGGCCAAGAGTTGCGCTCAAAGAAACTGCGGGGAAACTCTTGGAATTCTCATAGATGCGGCTGCTGTAAGCGGTGGCCTTGATATCCGGGACGATTGCTATCCTCTTGGTGATATAAAGGGGGAATGCGATACCTGCACCTCCGCCCAGGGCGCTGTTGTCTATCCTTGCCCAGCCAATGTGGAGGTAGGGGATAATGTTGCGATGAGCGCGGATGAGCATATCGCCGTGGAGATACTCATATCTCTTATAGCCGAAGTCCGTGAATTTGTCGGAAATGGAAAGGCCCTGGAGGCCTGCACGGAAACCGCCCCAGTTACTGAACCAGTAGCCGAAGTAAATGTCGTCGGCAATGCCTGCGCCATTGTGCGAAGTCTCGCGGTCTGTATTACGCTGGCCGTCAAAGCCGAAATTCATTCCCAGTCCGGCTCCAACGAACCAACTGCTGTTGTCTTTGGGTTCTTCCTGGGCGCGTGCCGCTATTGAAAGCGATAAAAGGGCGGCAGCTATGAGTGCAATCTTTTTCATCTATTTAAAACCTGTATAATACTCCAAATGATATCAGTCCGCGAAGATCCAGCGGGAAACCGCCATAACCTTCGAAATCGCTGGCCTGTTCTTCTGCGCTTGGCATAAGGCCGTTGTATTTATCCGTATATGCTTCTCCGCAGAGATCTCCGAATATACCGAAATGGTGGTTGAAATTATACTCCACAATTCCTCCGAAGCGGAAGCCGAAAGCCGTATTGGGATCCGATACATCCTGCCAGGGGTGGTGGGAATCCGTCATATTGAAGGAATGCCCCAGGCCCATACCTCCGTAAAGTTTTATCCGAAGGGGAGTGAGTAGGTCGGAGAGCCCGTGAAGGTCCAGGATGGCATCCATAAAGACATTCACGCTGCTGAAGGAGTAGGGATAGAAGCCGTGGGCCGATGTGTTCCTGGTGTTGCAGGCGCTGGCATTCTTTGCGAAAGAGGCGCTGAGCCTGAGGCCGAAGATGTCATTTACGTCGTATCCTCCAACCAGACCGGCCTGGTAAGTGATAAGGCCCAAGGCCCTTCCGTTTTCCTTGTAGGAGAAATGGTTCTCATTGATGTTGAGCATAGGTCCTGCCTGCAGCCCCACATAAAAGCGGCCTTCGTGGCTGAACTTCACAGGCTGCGCGTAAGCAAGGACACAGGAAAGCAAGATGGCAATTGTTACGCCGAATAGTTTTTTCATTATGCTGTAATCTTTTATAATTCAAATACGGCTCCGCCGCTGGGACTGTCAATTGAGCGTCCCAGAACCGGTGCTTATGGAAATGCTTTCCATATAAACCACAAAAATACAGCATCTTTGGAAAAAATGCAAGAAAACACCCTCAAAAACGCCAAATAAAATATGTCGGAAGGCTTTTTTTGATTATTTGGCCGATTGGACCGGCAAAAACCGCGAAAAAATGTTATCTTTGTAGATTATAATATGAGGCGGCATTATTTAATATCTTTTTCACTCTTCCAGGACATTTTATTGTCTTTGGCGGCTTCCTTGGTTTCCATCCTCATAATCAGATGGATATCGGAGCCCATACCCGGATTTACTGTACTTGTGTTAAAGTGGCTGGCAGTATCGGCCGCAGGCACAGTCCCCGGAGTCCTTATTTCCAGATGCAGCCGTGATGTTAAAAAATATGCCACGGTAAGGTCCATAGCAAGGGTTATGACAGCCATCCTTATCAAGGAAGCCGTGCTGGTGTTAATGCTGGTCGTCGGGCTGGTGATTCTTCCGCAGATGCTTCAGTACGTGCTGATAATTCTCCTTGACTTTATTCTCACCTTAGGCGCCCTGTCGTATATCAGGGTAGCGTCAAGGCTCCTGTCCGGTCATGGCCCCAACCCCTCGCAGATGGCGTCGCGCAAAACTGCGCTTGTGGCCGGAACTGACGATGCTTCGCTGAATTTGGCCTCGGAACTGGAAAAGGAGGGCTATGACGTTATCGGCCTGCTTACAAGGAAACCTGAGATGAACGGCCGTGTGATAATGGATTATGTGGTGTATGCCTGCAGGACAGATGAGGATCTTGAGAATCTTCAGTGGCGGTTTGGCGGCGTTGACGGAGTTTTCTTTCCGCGTACAATAATGGAGAATGATTCCACCAGGGATCATGGTGATAAGAATGAAGAGCGTGACACCGTTCAGCAGCGTGACGGAATGTCACTTCTTGGCCATATGGTCAAGCGCAGTTTCGATATCGGCCTTTCCAGTCTTTTACTGCTTGTTTTCTCTCCGGTGATAGCGCTTTGCGCATATTTTATCAAACGGGAGGACGGCGGCCCTGTCTTCTTTGTACAGGAACGTATAGGCCGCGGCGGAAAGCCTTTCAATATTTACAAGTTCCGTTCTATGCGTACGGACGCCGAAGCCCCGGGCGCTCCTGCCCTTTATTCCGGAGATGAAGACCCCCGCCTCACCCGTGTGGGCAGTTTCCTCAGGGCGCATCATCTTGACGAACTTCCCCAGCTTTGGAATGTCCTGAAAGGGGATATGTCGTTTATAGGATACCGGCCTGAGAGGCAGTATTATATCAACCAGATAAAGCACTATAATCCCAGATACGACTACCTGTTCCAGATCCGTCCCGGCGTTACCAGTTACGCTACGCTGTACAACGGCTACACGGACACTATGGACAAAATGCTTACAAGACTTGACCTGGATTTATACTATCTGAGAAACCATACCGTCTGGTTTGACATAAAGGTACTCGGGCTCACTTTCCTTAGTATAGTTACCGGTAAGAAGTTTTAACGGGAACGGCAGATGTCGGAGCAGAAAGCATATTGGTTTGTGGCAAAAACGCGTCACGGAGCGGAACTGGGAGTAAGGAACCGGCTCACGCAACTAGGCGTGGAGAATTTTGTTCCAACCAGGATACGCCGCGCCAGCCGCGGAAGCCGCGTGGTTGAGGAACCCCTGCTCACCAGTTTTGTGTTTCTTCGCGCCACAAAAATTGAGGCACTGAATCTGATACACTCTTACGGAGTGAAGGCTGCTCTTGTGAACGACTGCGCTACACACCAACTTATGTTTGTGGCCGATAAATGTATGGAAGATTTCCGCCGTGTATTGGAAGCGTCCATAGAAGAAGGCGGTCTTATGGATAAACCCCTTTCCGTGGGTGAAAAGGTTCGTGTAACCCAGGGCGTCCTTCGAGGCGTGGAAGGATACGTCCTTGAACTGCAGGGAAGGATATACGTTGTGGTAGGTCTTTTGAACTGCCTGTTTGCCCGCGCAAGGGTTCCCAGAGCCTGGCTGGAGAAGATCCAGTAGAGTATCAAAATCAAAAGAGGAGCTAGGCCTTCAAAGAAGCAAGGTGACGCTCTATCCTGGCTCTCATTTCCGGGTCTAGGGCACGTAGAAAGGCTATTCCCTTTTGAGTAAGAAGATATTTCTGTCTGGGGTGACGCGGAGACTTAGGATACAATAATGAAATAAGCCCGCTGTCTAGTGCCGGAGTGAGATATAGCTTAAGGAAGTTGTCTCTGCCCTTCAGGTGCAAGCGCTCCATGATGTCCTTTACGGACACGAATTCCTCCCCAATTGCAACAGTCAGGAAGAGAATGTTGGGATTATCCAATGTGATTTCCTCATTTTTCTCAGGTTCTGCACTAATATCTACAAATTCTGGCAGAAAATCGGGGGAAATATCTATTATTTGAGGTTTTGTATCAATTACTACATCCTCCTTACTTGATTGTTTTTTATCCCGCTGTTTATCTTTTCTTACATCTTGCTTTATCTGTACTTGTCCTGCGCTTGTATTTTTGTTTGCTTTTGGCTGGTTGCTCCACTCTGCAGCGGGACGAACGTGGACGTACCTGTTTCTTAAATCCCACTGCTCTGAAAGCAGTAAATTCCTGAAAAAGCGCTCAAGATATATAGGCTCATACTCAATATTCTTCTCAATATTCCTATAATTAGCCCTTACAAGCGCATTGTGGAAGTACCAGGAATCATTTTTGAATATTTCATTTTTGTAACTAATACCTAAAAGGCGTAGGTACAGAAGGGTAAACACCGCCGTAAATCTGCTGTTACCTTCACCAAAAGGACATATGTGCCAGATTCTGGATATGAAAACGCTGAGATGGGAGATGAGCGTGTCTGTGGAGGCTGTGCTGTATCTGAAACTTCTTTCATCAGATATGCACTGCACAAGAGATTCCTGGACTGTCTCAACGCTAATAAAACTTGCTATGTCTCCGCCAAGTACCCATTCTCTTTTTGATACATCAAGATCTCTTAGGATTCCGGCGTTTTCATATATTCCTTCAAATATTCCGCTGTCCAGTGATTTCAGTCCAGATGTGCTAAAATCCAGTGTTTCAGTTAGAAGAATCTTGGCAATGTTTACCGCCGCCTTATCTGCATCCTCTTTTTCGGGGTCACCCAAATCTTGAGAATTTCTTTCAAAATAGTAACCTTTTACCTGATCTTCCGCTTCTTCTAAACTTAGTTTTCCGCTTATATGTTTTTGTGAAATCTGCCAAAGATATTCAGACGTTCTCAGTCCGTCTGCGGCTTGTATACCTATTGCAGCAGACCAGGCCGCTTCTTTTTCGCTGCGTCCGGGTACTTGTTCCTGTATTTTATCTGTGGCTTTTCTCATTTCATCAGCAAAAATACTAATATTCACCCGAAAAGACAACATCTACTTTTTTTAGTTACTTTCAGAACCTTTTTTTTTGTCCCATTTTTGTGCTATCTTTGAAAAAACTAATAACTGATGAGAAAAGCACTATTCCTTGCCGTTATGGCACTTGCCGTAGCGTCCTGCTGCGGCAAAAAAGCCGTGAAATCACAAGACCCCCGCGTAGATGAACTCCTTAAGAAGATGACCCTGGAGGAGAAGGTGGGCCAGACCGTCCTTTTCACCAGTGACTGGACGGTGACCGGCCCCAGTATGAGAAGCGGTTATCTTGAGGACATCAAGGCTGGCAGGTGCGGAGCCCTTCTCAATGCCTACACCGCAGATTTCACAAGGGAAGTCCAGCGCGTAGCCGTTGAGGAAACCCGCCTTGGCATCCCCATTCTCTTTGGTTATGACGTAATCCACGGATTCCGCACAATCTTCCCCATAAACCTGGGAATGTCCTGCTCCTGGGACATCCCCGCCATTGAGGAAAGCGCCCGCATAGCCGCCGAAGAAGCGGCCGCAGCAGGTCTGCAGTGGACCTACAGCCCTATGTGCGACATCTCCGTGGAACCCCGCTGGGGCCGCATCAGCGAGGGCTCCGGTGAAGATCCCTACCTTGGCAGCCTAATATCGGCCGCAATGACAAGAGGCTATCAGGGAGATGACCTTTCAAAGGACAACACCATCCTCGCCTGCGTGAAGCACTTTGCCGCATACGGCGCCCCCCAGGCCGGAAGGGACTACAACACCGTGGATATGAGCGAGCGCTGGTTCAGGGAATTCTACCTCCCTCCCTACAAGGCCGCAATAGACGCCGGCGCCCTCAGCGTAATGGCTTCCTTCAATGAACTTGACGGCGTCCCGGCCCACGCCTCCAACCATCTGATGAATGAGATCCTGAAGGAAGAGTGGGGCTTTGAGGGTTTTGTGGTGAGCGACTACACCGGCATCAACGAGATGATAATGCACGGTTATGCGGCCGATGAATCCCACGCCGCGGAACTCTCCATGAACGCCGGCCTTGATATGGATATGATGAGCGCCGCCTATATGAACCACCTCACGGACCTTGTTAAAAGCGGCAAGGTGAGCGAAAAAACGCTTGACAATGCCGTAAGGCGCATCCTTAACATAAAGGCCGCCCTTGGCCTTCTGGACGATCCTTATAAGTACTGCGACTCTCAGCGTGAGAAAGACCGCACCCTTACCCCTGAGAACAAGGCCTTCGCCCGCCAGATTGCCGCAGAGAGTATGGTGCTCCTAAAGAATAACGGCGTCCTTCCTCTTAAGAAGGGAGAGAAAATAGCGGTTTTAGGGCCGATGGCCGGTACAAAGGACGATCTCCTTGGCTCCTGGAGGGGCGCCGGTGAAGTGGAATCCGTTCCCGCCAGCATAGAAGACGCAATCAGGGAAGTGACCCCCGTTGCGGCATCGGCCTCCAAGGTTGTCCTTGTCCTTGGAGAGCCCTGGAGTTGGACCGGAGAAGCCGCTTCCCGCACCTCCATCAGTCTTCCCAAGGAGCAGACGGAACTCCTCAAGTCCCTCAAGAAGCAGGGTAAAACCGTTGCCGTAGTGCTCCTTAACGGCCGTCCGCTGGATCTGAGCGAGGAGTCCGAGTTGGCCGATGCAATCCTTGAAGCCTGGTATCCCGGCACAATGGGCGGCTACGCTGTGGCAGATATCCTGTTCGGAGATTGCAACCCTTCCGGAAAACTCTCCGTCACCTTCCCCCGGAACCTTGGCCAGGTTCCCATCTATCACTACGCCAAGAATACCGGCCGTCCCTACATCCACCCGGATGCAAAGTATGAATCCAGGTATCTGGACTGCCCCAACGAGCCCCTCTATGCCTTCGGCCACGGCCTCAGTTACACCAAATTCGAGTATTCAGACATAACCCTTGACGCCGCCTCGTTCAAGGCCGGCGGCAAACTTGTTGCAAAAGTTAAAGTCACCAATACCGGCTCCGTAGCCGGCACTGAAACCGTCCAACTCTACATACGTGACCTTGTGGGCAGCGTAACCCGCCCAGTGAAGCAGTTAAAGGGCTTTGAGCGCATCACCCTCCAGCCTGGTGAATGCAGGGAAATCAGTTTCAAAATTGATACGGAAATGATTTCCTTTTACCGCCAGGATATGACCTGGGGCCCGGAACCCGGAGACTTCAAGGTATTCATAGGCGGCGCATCGGATAACGTAAAAGAAGCATCTTTCAGGTATGAGATCTAAACTTCTCCTTATATTATCGGCTATAATATCGGTGTCCTCCTGCAAGCCGTATCTTTCTGACGACGCCCTTCTGGATAAGATAGAGCGCCTTACAATAGGATATTTCACGGACTTTGCCGATCCAACAACGGGAATGGCCCGTGAACGCAGCAATAATGATAACCCCATCGTGACAACAGGCGGCACCGGCTTTGGCATAATGGCCATAATAGCCGGGGCGGAGCGCGGATATTTCTCCCGTGAGGAGGGCGTTGCCCGCATTGAGAAGATAGTGTCTTCCCTTGAGAGCCTGGAACGTTTCCACGGTGCCTGGGCTCACTGGTACAACGCAGAAACCGGGGAGGCCTTCCATTTTTCGGAGTTTGACGACGGCGGAGACCTTGTGGAAACCGCATTCCTGGTGCAGGGCCTTCTGGCGGCCCGCCACTGGCTGGAGGCCGATAATTTCCCGCTTGCCGAGCGTATCCATGACCTCTGGCTTGGCGTGGAATGGAACTGGTACACCCAGGGGCAGCCTGATGCCCTCTACTGGCACTGGTCCAAGAACTACGGCTTCAAGATGAATCACCGCATAACAGGTTATGACGAAACCCTCATAACCTACATCCTGGCGGCCTCATCTCCTTCATATCCCATTTCAAAGGAACTCTATGAGGCTTCCTACAAAAACTCCTCCTATTATTATAACGGCAAGGAGTACTACGGCATAACCCTTCCCCTGGGGATGGAAATGGGCGGCCCCCTGTTTTTCTGCCACTACTCATTCCTTGGCCTCGATCCCCGCGGCCTCACGGACGGCACCACCAACTACTTTGAGCGCAATAAGGCCCATACCCTTATCCAGCGCGCCTACGCCATAGACAATCCAAAGAACCACAAGGGCTACTCAGAGTACCTCTGGGGCTTCACCTCTTCCGACGACCCTGACGTGGGTTACAGTTCCCATCATCCCGGCACCCCCGACGAAAACGGCACCGTAAGCCCCACTGCTGCGGTGAGTTCCATAGTCTACACCCCGGAGGAATCAATGAAGGTTATCCGCCGCCTGTGGGACACTCCCGGAATGGTTGGACCATATGGCTTCTACGACGCATACAACCCTTCCCGTGAGCCTGCTGTTGTGGACCACTACCTTGCAATAGACCAGGGTCCTGAGGCCGTGATGATAGAAAACTACCGCAGCGGCCTTCTCTGGAAACTCTTCATGCAGGCTCCGGAAATTCAGAAAGGCCTTGAAAAACTTGGCTTCTTCTATACGGAAAACTAACTAACCAAATATGAAAAAAGTATTAATAGCACTGCTGTCCCTGATACTTGCAAGCGCCACGGCATTTGCCCAGTATCAGGTGAAAGGCGTTGTTGAGGATGCCCTGGGGCCGGTTATCGGCGCCACCGTAATGGAAGTGGGCACCACCAACGGCGTCTCAACGGGCCTTGACGGAGACTTTGTCCTCACCGTCTCCGGGGCCGATGCAAAGGTTGAGGTAAGTTGCATTGGCTATGCCTCTCAGGTTTTCCCGGCATCGGCAGTCCCCGCAAAGATCCTTCTTGGCGAAGACACCACCTTCCTTGATGAGGTTGTTGTGGTGGGTTACGGCACCCAGAAAGCCAAGGACCTTACCGCTCCCATCACCAACGTGAAGGGTGAAGAACTTGCAAAGCAGGTTGCCGCCAACCCTATGAGCGCCCTCCAGGGTATGGTTTCCGGCGTCCAGATCACCCAGAGCGGAGCCCCCGGCGCCGGCCCTTCCGTCAAGATCCGCGGCGTGGGCTCAATCGGAGACTATGCCAATCCCCTGTATATAGTGGACGGCGCGTTTATGGATAACATAGACTTCCTGAGCGCATCGGATATTGAATCCCTCACAGTGCTCAAGGATGCATCGGCCGCGGCAATCTACGGCGTACGCGCCGCAAACGGCGTCATCCTTGTCACCACCAAGAAGGGTGCAACGGGGAAGGTCCGTGTGGCCTACGACGGCTACGGCGGCGTCCAGGTGCCCACCAACATCCTTCCTATGGCTTCTGCCCAGCAGTACATCCAGATGTACAATCTGGCAAATCCCGACGACCCTTTCAATACCGTCTACCCCCTTGCAGCCAATACAGGCGTAAGCACGGACTGGTACCGCACGCTGGTGAGGCCCGCCCTTACCCACAGCCACTCCCTGGACCTTTCAGGCGGCACGGAGAAGACCAACTACTCCGTGGGCCTGAGTTACTTCTTCCAGGACGGCATTATGAATTACTGCAAGAACAATTACGGCCGTCTTAACTTCCGCGCCCGCCTGGACCAGACCCTTACCAGTTGGCTCAAAGTGGGTTTCAACACCGTGGTTTCACGCTACAACCAGAATAATCCCAATTCGGGCGTGTACTACCAGGCGTTCGTGAATCCGCCCGTGTACGGCGTGTACAATGAAGCCAATGAGGCCGCATATCCCGTTAAGTTCGACTCCCCTCAACTCTACGGCTTCGCGGCGGCGTTCGGAAACCCGGCGGCATCGGCCTATTATACAAACAGCACCAACACCGGCATCAAGACCGTGTTCAGCGCTTACGCGGAGGCCACCATCATCCCGGAAAAACTTAAGTTCAAGACCGCCTACAACCTTGATTTCAGTTTTGCCGACGAGCAGAACTACACCCCTGAGCACAAGGTTGGTGGCTCCCAGGGAACGTCCGTATCCTCTCTCTCCAAGACCTACGCGTACGGCCTGTACCACATCCTGGACAACACCCTTACGTATTCGGATCACATAGGCGCCCACTCCTTCACGGCTATGCTGGGCCAGTCCACGCGTATGCAGTACAATGCCTGGCTCAACGGCCGCAGAAACAGCGTTCCTGACTTTGACGCCGCTTCCCGCTACCTTGTGAACGGCTCCTACAAGAATCAGGAATCGGGAGACGGAGCATCCCGTTACAACGGCCTCTCCTTCTTTGCCAGGGGCACCTATAATTACAAGGAAAAATACCTTGCCACCGTTACGGTACGTGCCGATGGCAGTTCCAAGTATCAGGACAAGTGGGGCGTCTTCCCTTCAGTGGGCCTTGGCTGGAACATCTCCGACGAATCCTTTATGAAGGGCGCTTCCTCCTGGCTCAGTTTCCTGAAACTCCGCGCCAGCTGGGGTATGCTGGGTAACGACAACGTCCCCGCCAACGACATAAACATCGCCGGCCGCAGCGGCGTGGATTCATCGGCCCTCTTTGGAGAAACCCTTGTGGACGGTGTGGGCGCCCAGACCGTATTCCAGAACTACCTCAAGTGGGAGGTTGTGACGGAGACCAATGTGGGTGCCGATTTCGCAATGCTTGACAGCCGCCTAAGCGGTGAGATTGACTGGTACCGGAGGGTCACTGACCGAGTAGTTTTCCACGCGCCAATCGCAACCGGCGGCGGCGTAGCCACCCTCCTTGCCAACAACGGCCGCGTGCTCAACACCGGCGTTGAATTCTCCCTCAAATGGGAGGACAAGATAGGGGCCGATTTCTCCTACAACGTAGGAATGAACGCCACCTTCAACCACAACGAGGTCCTTGCCCTTGAAGGCCGTGACAACATCCCCGGCGGCTATGTGAACGGCGTTGCATCCACTCTCACTCAGGTTGGATACCCCATCGGCGCATTCTGGGGCTACAAGGTGGACAGCATCTTCCAGAGCCGTAAGGAGGCCCTGGCCGAGGGCGTCCCCGACCAACAGGATACAGGCGCCGGATACTTTGCCTATCACGATTTCGCAGGAGCCGATGACGGCGGCCCGGACGGCAAGATCACGGACGCAGACCGCGTGTACCTGGGCTCCCCGCTGCCCTGGCTTATGCTGGGCCTGAACCTTGGCTTCCAGTGGAAGGGGCTTGACTTCTCGATGGTTATGAACGCTAATATCGGCAACAAGATTTTCAACGCCAAGCGTCTCAACAAGCAGGTCTTCCCTGCAGGTAACTACGACTACGACTTCTACCTTCACGCCTGGAGCAAGGATCTTCCTTCCACCACATATCCTTCTCCCAAGGCCCTCACTTCCGGCCTTATGGCCCAGTCCAACAGTTTCTGGATTGAGGACGGCTCCATGTTCCGCATCCAGAACGTGCAGGTTGGCTATACTTTCCGCAACGTTTTCGGCAGCGGACGCATCAGAATATATGTGAGCGCCCAGCGCCCGCTTACGCTGTTCGGCTATAACGGTTTCACCACGGAAATCGGAGGCTCTCCCATCGCAACTGGCATAGACTCCTCTTCCGTCTACCCCATGCAGGCCATCTATACCGCCGGCGTAAACATCAATTTCTAAGGAGGAAGCGTTATGAAAACTAAATATATCCTTATAGTAATCGCACTTCTTGCGGCTGTATCCTGCCAGGATTTCCTGAACATCCGCACGGAGGCTACAATGCCCTCTACCGGTACAGATTATACCAAGGCGGAGAATATCTTCCTTCCCGTGAGCGCCGCCTACGCAAGTATGCGCCTTGGGGAAGGCGAGGCCCTCAACTACGTAGCCGTCCTGGGCATTCCCTCCGACGACGACGACAAAGGCAGTTCTGCCGATGACGGTCCGCTTGTGAAGGAATTTGACACTTTCAAGTACGGCCCGGAAAACGAGCACATCCAGTATATCTGGAGCATATTCTTCAATATAGTATCGGCCTCCAACTATGCCGTTGAATCTATGGCGGAGTTCGAAAAAGCGGCCACTTCCGATGACGCAAAGCAGCAGGTCAAGGAGTGCCGCGCAGAGGCCCGTCTCATCCGCGCATACGCCTATTGGAACCTCGTGCGCCTGTTCGGGCGCGTGCCGCTCATAGACAGGACAATGGACTCCGCAGAACTTGCTTCCAAGGAGGTGAGTTCCGTTGAGGACCTTTACAAGTTCATCTATGCCGATATAGATGCGGCCATCGAGACCCTCCCGGAATCCTATGTGGATATGCCCGGCCGCTACACAAAGTACACGGCAATGGCCCTCAAGGCAAAGGTTGCCCTTTACAACAAGGACTGGACCGAGGCTGCAAAGGAGGCCGATGCAATCATCGCCTCAGGGAAATTCTCCCTTATGCCCAAATTCCGTGACGCCTTCAGCGTGGAGCACGAGAACGGCCCGGAATCCCTTATGGAAATCCAGAGTTCCGATATGGGCCAGAGCTCCGGCGCTATGCCCATATGCTACTACGGCTTCATCCAGGGTCCCAGAAACGGCAATGAGCCTCTGCAGGGATGGGGATACAAGGTTCCCAGTCAGGCTCTCATAGACTTCTTCGACAGTCGCGGAGACATTATCCGCAAGGCGGTGACCCTTCTTGAAAGCGGCGCCACCACCCCGGAAGGGGACACCATTTCCGACAAATGCTCCAACCCTTATTACAACGGCAAGGTGTATGTCCCCTCACGCTACAGCACCCGTTCCTTCAACGCCTACGGCCTTGATCACAATATGAGGATTATCCGTTACGCGGAGATACTCCTTATCTATGCGGAGGCTATGGCAAACGGCGCATCTATAGCATCGGCCTCAGGATATACTGCCGATATGGCTCTCAATGAGGTCCGCGCCCGTGCTGGGCTCCCGGCATCAACTGCTACGCTGGATAACATCTACGACGAACGCCGTGCAGAACTTGCCCTTGAGGAGAACCGTTTCTTCGACCTCGTTCGCTGGGGTAAGGCCGCGGAGGTCCTGGGGCCCCTTGGCTTCAAGGCCGGGAAGAACGAAGTCTTCCCCATACCGGCCAACCAGCGCCAGCTTAACTCTGCCCTGCCGCAGAATCCCGGATATTGATTTAACCATTAACCAAATACCATTATGAAAAAAGTTCTTTATTTAGCAGCAATGCTTTCGCTGGTCCTCATTGGATTCAGCTGCACAAAACCCGGCGCCGACAGGGCCGATTCAAAACCCGCTGACCAGACAGGCGACAATACCGGAGATAATAGCGGAGATAATAGTGGAGATAACAACGGAGGAGAAAACGGAGGCGGTAATACTGAGCCCGAAGGCCCCAAGGTAAAAACCTGCGACGAAAACCTGGTCCTCTGGATTTCCTTTGATAATGACAACCTCATCGAGAAGGGTGAAGGCGTTTCATTCAAGGAGAACAAGGGAGACGCAGCCATCAAGACCGGTTTCATCGGAAAGGGCTGGGTGAACAATGCCAAGAACAACACGGCATCGGCCTATTCCAAGTTTGACGTGGCCAAGGATAACCTTTTCAAGAAACTTGATAATATGACCTTTACCGTCTGGATCAATAACAACAAGAGTTACTACAAGGGCGGAGTGGTCTCCCTCAATGGCGGAAGAAACGGTGACAAGCCCCACGACTTCCCGGCCTTCATCGTCTATCTGGATAATAACAATCCCGTTATCATCGACGAGCAGGAGGTTCCCGCACAGCAGGTAAACGGCCGCTTTATTATGCACGACGACAAGGGCGCAGAGCAGAATGTATGGCTGGACACCAACGACCCCGCATTTGCCATTTATGACCAGTGGTTCCAGCTTGCCGTCACTTATGAGCTCAACACCCAGAAGCCCGTGGATCCTGAGAATCCGGACGGAGAAAAGAAGACCTGCGCAACCGTTACGCTTTACTCCAACGGCCAGCTTGTGGCAGAACGCGCCTTCGACCCCAACATCGCCTTCAATAACCTTGTGACAGACTTCGCAGATGCATTCTATGTGGGCGCCTGGTCCACCTATGTGGAGGGACACTCAACTGCGGCCTGGCAGAGTTTCTGGGCGGGCTCCATCGACGAAGTACGTATGTACAACAAGGCTCTCAGCGCAGAGGAAATCTCTGCCCTTTACAAGGAAGAACTCAACATCAATCTTGAGCAGGAATAGTTGAAACGCCTTTTTTTACTCGCTGCCGCCGTTGTGGCAGTATGCTGCAGCACGCCTCCTCCGGTGGAAACGCCTCCGGAGGAGACTCCTGCTGCGGATGAAACCCCTTCAGGGCCTCTCCCCAAGGCCCTCGTCGTATCGGCCAAAGTTGACGGAAAGGCCGTAAGGGAAAGGGAAAACCTGGACAGGGTTTCGCTTTCCCCGTCAATATCACTGGAGTTTTCAAGGGATGTAAAGGCCGATTCAAAGTCCCTGTCATCGGTGGACTTTTCCGGCGGAAGCCTCTCCGTTTCCGTGGATCCTTCCAACTCCACAGTGCTGGTATTCAAGCCGGATGCGGTGCTTGCCTCTGACACGCGGTACAGGTTTACCATATCGGCAGGGGAGTGCTTCGGGGTGAATCTCCAGAAGGAATTCACGTTCTGGATAACTACCGAGTCTGATATAGACGACACATCTGATAAGTTCCCGCAAATCCCCGACGAAGAACTCCTGACGCTGGTCCAGGAGCGCACTTTCAAGTACTTCTGGGACTATGCCCACCCCGTCTCCGGCCTTGCGCGTGAGCGCTATGGGAGCGGAGACACGGTCACTTCCGGCGGCTCCGGCTTTGGCATTATGGCCATCCCCGTGGGCATCGAGCGCGGTTTCATTACCCGCGAAGAAGGCGCTGAGCGTATGCGGAAGATTATCGGCTTCCTTGAGAAAGCGGACCGCTTCCACGGCGCGTACTCCCACTGGCTCAACGGCAGCACCGGCAAGGTAATCCCGTTCTCGGACAAAGACAACGGCGGAGACCTTGTGGAAACGGCGTTCCTTATGGAAGGCCTTCTCACGGCATCGGCCTATTTTGACAGGGATGGTGAGGCCGATATCCGCGCGGGCATCGACGCCCTCTGGCGCGGCGTGGAGTGGGACTGGTACACCCGCGGCGGGGAGAAGGTGCTCTACTGGCACTGGTCCCCGGACAAGGACTGGGCTATGAATATGCATATCCGCGGTTGGAACGAGGCCCTTATAGTGTATGTGCTGGCGGCGTCTTCCCCCACTCATACCATATCGGCCGATGTATTCCGCCAGGGCTGGGGAACCTTCACTTTCCCCGTGGCAAAGAATCAGCCGCTTTTCTTCGCGCACTATTCCTTCCTTGGCCTGGATCCCCGCAACCTTTCCGATTCAAACGGCAGTTACTGGGCGCAGAACGTTGCCCAGGCGCGCTACAACTACGATTACTGCGTGCGTAATACCGCCGGGCACGCGGGATATTCAGAGAATTGCTGGGGCCTTACCGCCAGCGATTACCCGGGCGGCTACACGGCTTCTTCCCCCTCCAACGACAAAGGAACCATCGCTCCCACGGCGGCGCTGGCTTCTATGCCGTATATGCCCGATGAGAGTATGGTGGCCCTCCGCTACTTCTACTACAAACTTGGAGACCGCCTCTTCGGCACTTACGGCTTCAAGGATGCATTTTGTCTTGATAGCGGATGGTTCGCTTCTTCTTACCTTGCGATAGACCAGGGCCCGATTATTGCAATGATAGAAAACCACCGCTCGGCGCTTCTGTGGAAACTCTTTATGAAAAACCAGGATGTCCGCGGCGGCCTTACAAAACTTGGAATTGCGTATGAATAAGTTTTTACTGTCGGCTATAGCCCTTCTCACGTGCGTATGCGTGTATGCGCGTGATTATTCTATAAAAGTAGATACCGCCTCCGTGCCGTCCGCGGCAAAGGAGGTTCTGGTGCAGCGTTTTACCCAGATGCTGGAGGCCGGAGGGCATACGGTTTCGGCCGATGGCCAGGAGATCTTTGTCTACGGAGAGGTTCTTGACCGTATGGAAACGCCCGGCTCAATAAGCCAGACCGCCCTCAGCGTAGTGGTCAAGGCCGTATGCGGCGCCGTGGAGGCGGAATTCCCCCTCAAGGGTGTGGGAGAGGATGAGGCCGATGCCTGGCTCCGCGCCGTAAAACGCCTCCTGCCGCGCTCAAAAGAGGCCCAAAAATTTGTTGAAGAGCTAAAGTAGTGAGTTTTAAGGCTTTATAAAAAATTTTAAATATTTCTTTAAAAATTTCTTCGAAAAAGTTTGGAGATTCAAAAAAAGGTTGTACCTTTGCAGTCCCGTTCGGAAACGAGCGGGTTTTTAACGC
>JAFSPR010000101.1 GCA_017451395.1 Bacteroidales bacterium | reverse complement strand
CCTTGCTTGGACAGCGTAAGAGCTTGAGCCAAATAAGTGTCTCGGGTAGAGCTGTAGTGATTCATAAGAGTTGGGTCTTATGAGTCAACTTTTTTCAGGGAAAGACAGTCTGGGCTAGGACTTGCGACGGTGTAGGCTATGACCTGCGACGGTCCGGGCAACGTCGCAGGTGGCAGGGCAAAGTTCGCAGGTCAGGCCGTGATCCGTCGCAGGTGGTGGGACGGGGTGTCGCAGGTCTGTGTTTTTGGCGTCACCTGCGACACCCGGTGCTCCCAGCCGCAGCACTAAACCATCGGCACCATCTTTCCCGCCGATGTTTTTGCGCCCATTGAAGACAACAATCCGGCCACTACATCGCGGGGCATCCCAAGACACCTTGAAAGTTGCGGGACCGTGGTCCTGTATGACCTGTACAAATATGGCAGAAGTCTGGCCTTTACTTCCGGGGTCATTTCGGGGATGGTTTTATGGTACCACTTATCGGCCAGTTGCTTTATCACGGCCAACATCTCGGTGTCTGTCCGGGAGTGGCGTCCGCTGCTTACCAGCATCTGCTGCATTTCCGGGACATTGACCGAGCCGATCGTTTTGAGAAAGAACGCCTGATCGTTGGAGAAAGCGCTCTCCAGATAAGCATAGTCGCAGGCGCTTGCGGGCTCAACGCCGCCATCGGCATTTACGAGCCAGGGCACACCGGACAGATCTTCGTGGGTATGGAAGACCGCTTCCCGTTCCCTCCGGCTCATATCGGCAACCCGACGCACGGCTTCGGGACACCTGCCATCGGCAAACATTCCCCGGTAGCCGGACCAGCGATAGTCCTCCACGCGCGAGCCGGCGTCTATTGCGTTACGGGGAATATACGCCAGCGCATTACGGACGTACCAATCAGAATCCAGATACTTCACGCTTATATCCGAGCGGGCCAGGACAGCCTTCTCCTTATATTTCCAACTCAAGTATTGGGAATGGCGCTTCGTTATCCGGGATGCCGTACTAAAGGCCGATTCAATACTCTCCGCCAGCAAGGAGCAATGCCCGTGATTGGACATTGCTATTGCAATAATCACAATGCAATTAGCCATATGGGCCGATACATAGAAGCACTTTTCAAGATGGTCATAGTCTTCATCGTCCTTGCAGAGAAGAGCAGTCTCCATTCCCTCCAGACTTATATGAAAGGGAAACACTTTGCACACTTTACCGTCAGGCAACGTGCGCGTTACGATTCTCTGGAACGCCATAGTCAGTTCACGGGCTTGCCGATATCCGAGAAGGATAATCCCATAGGGAAAACCCCGCCAACCGGGCGGATTATTTTTGACGGGTCAAAACCATAAGGCTTTTTCAGCGAAGAGGAATACTTCTCATAATGAGGAATGAAACTGAACATCATTGTACTCCATAATTGCTCGGCGTTGTCGTAAGGCTCGGCACAGGAGATAATCTCGCCCATCGACAGATAGCGGATAGCCTTGCTGACATTCAGGTTGCGATCCCTCCATATTGCATTCACAAGCCCTCGCATTACCTGCCTGTACCTCTGGTCTGCAATTTTTGCTTCTTCATCCAAATCTAAAGGAGGAGATTCCAGGGAGTCGGAAAACTCAAAATCAGTACTGAACAGCATCTCGCCGTTGTCGTCCACCAATACTTCCAAAAACTTTTTCATAACAGTAAGAATTATATGGTTTATATATGATTGTGCCAGGCCCGGGAGAGTTGCCCAGAAGCACTTAGCTTGCAAGATTTGTGGGTGTAGCCCGATTGCAAACATATGTTATTATTGATTCAGCAGCAAGACTCCGATGCAGATTTTTACGTTTTTTGTGAATAATGTGTTGTTTCACAGGTTTCAACACCTGAAACAACAAACAAAGTATGAACGCCCACTGATTTTTTTTGTGTTGTATTAGCCTCCCTCCAAGGCTTATGGCCGATGGCTCTCTGGAACAGTTGCCCCCCCTGGGAGGCTGGTGCTGGGGCGATGTGTCGCAGGTGACGGGGCGATGTGTCGCAGGTCAGGCTGGGAACTGTCGCAGGTCCGTGCCCAAAGTGTCGCAGGTCTGTAAAAAACGCCAGGCCTGCGACGCTATTTTGCTTCCGGGGCCGATTTGCGTCGCAGGTGACGCCAAAAACGCAGACCTGCGACGGTTTGCCGCTGGACCTGCGACACTCCGGGATGCCACCTGCAACGGTTTGCCGCCGGACCTGCGACGCTCCGGGATGCCACGCGCGGCGATTTGTGGCCTGACCGGCGACGGGGTGTGATGAGACCTGCGACGTTTTTATTATCTTTGTACCGTGAAACAAAAATTTCAGATAGAAGTTCCGGGAGGCAGCGGGAAGATCCTTCTTCACGCCTGCTGCGCTCCGTGCTCCGGGGCCATTGTGGAATACCTGGTTAAGCATGGCGTGAGGCCGGTGATATTCTTCTCAAACTCCAATATCACGCCCATTGAGGAGTACAACCACAGGCTTAACGAGTGCATCCGCTACGCAAGGGAGTTCGGCCTTGATGTGGTTGAGGATAACTATGACCACGATTCCTGGCTCACCTGCGCCGCCGGGCTGGAGACAGAGCCGGAGCGCGGCGCCCGCTGCCTGGAGTGCTTCAAGCACAGGCTCCTGAGAGCGGCGCAGTATGCCGCGGCAAACGGCTTTGACGTGCTCACAACCACCCTGGCATCTTCCCGCTGGAAGAGCCTGGAGCAGGTGGACGAAGCCGGCGCCTGGGCCTGTGCACAGGTAAACGGCGTGACGTGGTGGGGCCAGAATTGGAGAAAAGGCGGCCTTCAGGACCGCCGTAATGAAATTATCAGGGAGCAGAACTTCTACAATCAGCTGTTCTGCGGCTGCGAGTTCTCTCAGAGAACCGGCTCTGCAGAGCCGTCGGAGGCCTTGTAATCAAACTTGGAGCCGTGCCAGGTCCAGGAGAGCAGGGCGCTGCCGCTGCGGATGGAAAGGACCTGACGGAACACGCGGATTTCAGTTGCATCCGGAGATCCAACCTTGCCAGCGAGTTTCCATTCACCACCTTCCAGAGTATACACATTGGCATAAACTCCGCCATCCCTGCGCCTTGCAACAACAAGGTCCGGGGCGCGGTTCCCGGTGAAATCGTGAATGCCGATAACTGTGTCTCCTTCCCCGGACTCCAGGTCCGTGCCATTTATAGAAACGGCACCAGAGGCCAGCGAGGCCTTGAAACTGGCCTTGTCAATTGAGAAGTCAAGAGTTCCGCTTTCACCAAAGAAATAGCTCTCAAGGCCCACGATAAAGGTCTTGGACTCATTGTCTGAATAAGTACGCATTTGGGCATAGGCCGTAAGCCCGGCCAGAAGGCATATTATGGTTAGTAGTCTTTTCATTAACTGCAAATATACACATTTTTCATAATATGCATCACCCATTGGCACTTTCTACGTGGCATATCGGCCACGGAGTGTCGCAGGTCCGGGGCCAGAGTGCCGCAGGTCCGGGGCCGGAACGTCGCAGGTCCGGGGCCGGAACGTCGCAGGTCTGCGTTTTTGGCGTCACCTGCGACGCAAATGGGCCACAGGGATAAAAAAGTGTCGCAGGTCTGGCAATTTTTGCAGACCTGCGACAAAAAGGCTGGGGACCCGCGACGCAAAATGGCGGGACCTGCGACGGTTTAGAAGGCGTAACCTACACCAAGCTTAATCTGGGAACGGGAAGTGTTGGTGTTTGAGTTCCCCTTGTAGAAGTTCAGGATGCTGTGGTCGTAACCAACGTTAACCATAATACTTCCAGCCTGGAATACGAGACCGCCGCCGATGTAGATATTGAAGGGATTGCGGTCGATATTGTCAGCGTTAGTGTTGCTGCTGCCGTCGGAGTGTATTACCTGACCCGTGTAGTGGTTAAAGGTGTCTTTTGTACTACCATCGCCAAGTATAGTGGTTGACGAAGTCGTGATAACATCATTGCTAACAATACCATACTGGAAATTGGGACCGGCATATGCGATGAGTTTGAAATCACCAATCTCGAAAGCATAGTTCACGTTAACGGGAACATTGAGTGCAATCTCAGTGTAGTCTTGCTGGAGATTAGTTGAACCCACAATATAGCTTACGCTTCCTGTTTTCTTGCCGAAAAGCACGGATGCATAGAGTCCGGGAGCTACGCCTAAGCCACCAGCGATGGGAATGTTGTACTGGCCACCGGCATAAAAACCATTGAGGTTTGTGGGTTCAGAGACGTTTTTGCTACCATCATTATACGTAGTAACGCTCTTTTCTGTTGAATTAAGCCAACCTGCACCAACGGAAATCTGGGCGTTGGCCTGTGTTCCGGCGAGGAGAGTCACGCCGAGAACGATTGCAAAAATCTTTTTCATTGTTAAAACTATATTAGGTTAAAAATTATATCCAAGTCCTATCCTGAGGAGACCGCGTCTAATATCTCCGTTGGGATCTGTGGTAAGGTTGAGAAGACCGAAGTCATAGCCCACATTGACGTGGATAAGTTCAGAGACCTCAACGCCAAGACCGATACCAAGGAAAAGGTTGATACGGTTGCGGGCCGGAATAGCGAGGCCAGGATTATTCTGAGACGTTGGGATTTCCTTGTAAAGATTGTAGATATTCGTAGGGTTGCTTTCACCGTCAATGGTGCGGTTGTAGATGCCGTACTGGAAGGTGGGACCAGCCCATGCCTCAAGTTTGAAATCGGGGGTAATTTCAAAGAGATACTGCACATGGATGGGAACATTGAGGGCAACCTCAGTGGTCTTTGCATCATCAATGGCATCAGGGATACCGGCTTCCTTACCAAATAGGAAAGAGAAGTTTGCTCCGGGAGCAAGGCTCAGGCCTTCAGTGATGCCATCAAGGCCGATACGATATTTTGCACCCGCATAGAAGCCATCCAGAACATTGGTTCCGGTTTGGGTATTAGACTGCCCGGCAAGGGTTGTGGTCTTTTTCAGATTTTCAGTTGCGTGGAGGTATCCGCCGTTAAAGATGAGCTGTGCATTTGCCTGCATTCCGATGAGCAGGGCGGCTGCAATAACAAGTAGTTTTTTCATTTCAAACTATCAATTTAATCATACAAAGATAGTAATTTTTTATTTAATTGTTACCGTGGCATAGGTTGCACCGTACCCAGCCCAGTATCCGTAGGCCCCGTTCATATTGGTGGGAGGATTCACGGTTATGGGGAAAAAGCCTATGGTGCTGATAGTGGACAGGCCGTCAAAACTGTCCCAATAGTCCCAGATATCCTTCTCTACGGCACAGAACTTAATGTGCACAGTCTCACCCAGTTTGTAAAGCGGCTTCCAGTTCTGGTTGGTGATGGGCCATCCGCGCATCACGGACACCGCCCCGGCCCTGTTGGATGCCATCTGCCCGCTAAGAAGTGACGGGAAATACATTGAATCCTTCCCTTCCACCATTGCAAAGAAGCGGTGATAGCCTTCAGGGTCGTTAAAATATGCCGTAACCACATACATGGTATCGGACTGCACGGACTTTGACACCTCCACTTTGTCCAGCGGAACGGGCTGTGGGATACGCGTAACGGCCTTTGCAACGTGGTTTCCGTACATCACCTTGAGGGAATAGGTGTGCCCGGCAACGCCTTCCAAGGCATCCGTGGTATAAATGAGGGGAGGCAGGTAACGGGCGTCTTTCCGGGCCGATAACGACACTTCCTCCCCCGTTGTCTCATCCTTCACGGTAACATAGGCCTTGTAGTAAAGGTTCCGGGCAAGGTCTTCCACAAACTGCTCCTGCTCCGTAGCGGCCACGGGCGAGGTAACCATAACGATGGGCGCCCCGCCGGAGTCTATCCACCCTTCCACCACCAGGCGGTCAGAGTCCCGGTATGGATAGGTGGTGGTGCAGGCCACGGCAAGAAGAAGCAGGGGTATGAGCCGTTTTATCATGGTTAGAAATTATGAAAATATGATATGGAGGGCAGCCAGCGTATGTGAAGGGCCATCGGACCGTAGGAGAAACCTCCGTTATCCCCCTTCTTGTCCAACTGCATGAAGACGTCGTTCTTGTAGCCTATAGCATTGTACAGGGCAAACGTAATCCCGTTTCCCCTGCCGTCCGGACCTTTGTGGAAATAGTATGAGACAGAAAGGTCAAGCCTCACATAAGGCCTCATCCGGTAATAGTTTTTTGGAGACATCTCCGCAACCAGGGTGCCGCCTATCATATAGAAGGATTCGGCCTCCGTGTATGGCACGCCGGAAGCCAGGACAAGCACGCCGCCAAGGTCCCATCGGCCATGGGTGTAATTACCCACGGCGTTGAACTCGTGGATGCGCTCGTGGTTTGAAGAATAGGTTACCCCGTCAAATGTGCGGAGGCTGCGGGACAGCGTATAGTTCATCCATCCGGTGAATTCCCCGGCCTGTTTGTGCAGCGTAAGGCACAGGCCGAAGTTGCGCCCAAAGCCCGTTATGAGGTATTTTGGCGTGGAATAATCCGGGTCAAGGTAATCTATGAGCGTACCGGTGTAATCCAGCTGGTTTGTAAGGTGCCTGTAAAAGGCCGATACCGACACTGAATATCTGTCGCTCAGGAAGTTACGCCCCCAGGTGGCCGATGCGTGATAGGACCCCTGCGGCGCGATGTCCTTCCCCGCCAGGTACCAGAATTCCACCGGGAGGCCTACGGAAGACACGCCAGTCTGGAAGAGGTTCTGCCGCCCGATACCGCCCAGAAGTTCAACCTTTCCTGCGTGGCGGGCATCCCACACAAGGCGGAGCTCCGGAAGAAGGGCCGGATAAACGGCGCCATCGGCCGAATACCAGAAGATTCCCTTGACCGCTGCCGAGAGATCAAGGTACTGGGTAATGGGCAGGGTATATTGCACTTTAGCCGATGCCTCCAGCGCTGTTTGGCTTTCATCGGCCGCCATCTGGCTGAGGTCCTTGTTGCGCACTTCCGTCTGCTGGGGCTTTGAATGATGGCCTTCCACGCGGACTTCCCCCTCCCACCTGCCGGCGTTAAGGACGGCCGAATAACCCGAGGTCCCGAAGATGGACGGAACCCTCATGTCGTAGATGTCGTGGTTGAAGTCGAAGTTGAGGTTAAGATGGGTGTAATACAGCCTTTGCCTCAGCTCTCCCCAGTCCCATTTATGACGGTGATGGAGGGACCCCTTGTAGTTAAGCCAGTCAAACTTGAGGCTGTAGCCGCCGCGGGTGCTCTTGAAAGCGATATCGTCTCCGCCCATCATAAAATCGGCCCAAACCCTGTCATTTTTGCCTGGCTCCCAGTACCAGGTAATGTTGCCGTCCGTGAAGCCGTATTGAAACTTGTATACGTCCACCCTCAGGAAACTGCCGTAAAGGAGGTTTATGTATGAGCGCCTGGCCGATAAATAGATGGCGCTTTTCTTGCCCAGGGGTATGTCAAGGGTGCCTTCGGCCTCAAAAAGACTGGCGGTGACCTGTCCCCTGAACTTGCTGGGGATACGGCTGGGAAGATGCATGTCCACGCCGCCGCCAAGGCGCGATGCCCCGGAGGTGTACTGGGAGAAACTCATCCCCTCAAAGTGGCTGGAAATGAACGTGGAAAACAGTCCCAGGATATGCGTGGCGCCATAAATGGGCACTCCATCCACGGAAACAAGGGAGTGGGAATTTTCCGTCCCAAGGACGTGGAGGCCGGCGTCAAGTTCCGTTCCGGTTTGCACGCCGGGAAGGAGTTTCACAAAGCGTATGGGATCCGGCGTTCCTGTAAGGGAAGGGATGCGCCTCAGAAGTTCCGTGCTCACGTTGATGGGCATTGCCGGGGATATCTCCAGCATGGAGGTATGGCGCTCCGACATAAACACCGTGCTGTCCAGCTTTTCCTGAATCTGGACGGAGTCCGGCTGCTGCGCCAGAAGCAACCATATAAGGAAAAGCAGCCTCATGATAAAATATTGGCCAGGAAGTGTTGCCAGGTCAGGACAAAGTTGGCAGAAGCGTCGTCCAGGCTGCCTATTCCATTCCAGGCGTCGTTGAGGATTCCGCCGTCATCCGTTCGGATGATAAGGCGCCAGGTCCAGTAGTCGTCGTAGCGGCTGAATATGTGAAGCGGGATCAAACTCACCCTGGCGTGCGGGGTGGAGAGGTCACCTTCATAGAAAACATTCACGTGAATGGCGGCGTCGGCTTCCTCTACAAGGGGCGTCACCTTTTCTTCTGTATCTTCATCGGCAATGGCGCGTACAGCATCCCAAAGGCGGCTTACTTCTACGTTTCCGCGGAGGCTAATTCCCTCAGGGAGGTCTATGGCAACCTCTACAAGTTCCATCGGCCCATTGGCGTCAAGGGTAGCGAGGGTGGTGCCGTCTGCGGAAAAAACAATGTCCGCATGCACCTCTGTGCTGGTTACGCTGAGGGGGTTGGCCTCAATCTTTATTCCCGTGGACTCTATGGTAAAAACGGTGTCATCCATGGTGAAAACGCCCACTTCAACGCCGTTCCGGAAAACGTTCACCTTTGCATGGCCCTGGCTTCTCTGAACCCTGGCCTCGCAGGGCACTCCGTATGTGTCAAAAGGCACCGTATAGGATTCTTCTGAAGTATCTTGGGCCGATAATAGTGCAACGTAGGCGGCATCCAGCGTACGCATTTCATCTTGCCTGACATATGGGTCCAGATACTTCTGGAGTTCCTGGAAGCAGCTGTCCCAGCGGTTTCTCTGCCATACGAAACTTTCATGGTAATTGACGGGCGCAGCCTCCTCCGGCGCCTTGCCGCAGGAGAATAGCAGCGGCAGGACGGATATCAGAAGAAGATATGACAGGAAACGCCTCATAACCTACGAAGATACGAATAATTATTAGAATACCTTCCCCATTAAGCGTAAAGGGCCCTTAAATGCCCTGTTCCAGGCGGGGAAAGCGTCCACTTGTTCCTCAGTGAGTTCGTAACTACTCCCAAAACCTTCCGCGATGAAGGATTTAACCTGTGCGGCAATTGCCTCGTCGTAGAAAAAGAGGTTGTGCTCATAATTGTATATGAGGGAGAGGGCATCCAGGTTCACGGAGCCCACGGTAGATATATAATCGTCGGAAACAAACATCTTGCAGTGGTCAAAACCTTCCTCCATCATATGGATATGGACTCCGGCCAGCACCATTTCCTCAAAAAATACTCTTTCGAAAGGCACCACAAACTCGGCCGGCTTATCCTTATGCATAGGTATGACCAAATGCACGTCAACGCCCCTTACGGCCGCATTGGAAAGGGCCGTAACCAACTCCTCCGGCGGCTTGAAATAAGGGGATTTGGCATAAATGTA
The DNA here is from genome assembly GCA_017451395.1 of Bacteroidales bacterium. Classification (GTDB taxonomy): domain Bacteria; phylum Bacteroidota; class Bacteroidia; order Bacteroidales; family UBA932; genus Cryptobacteroides. The sequence goes on along the minus strand of JAFSPR010000101.1, from coordinate 5,058 downwards.
GTCCTTGGCGTTATTTATTATCCAGAGATAACCCTGAAGGTTTATATGGTCCTTGGCGGGAGGGTCTTCGTCTACTGACTGCACTATGACTCCGCCGCTGAAAGGCTCCGCTTCCGTTATTTCATAGGCCGATTCCTCTCCGCCCCTCCGCCTCCACATCTCGGCATAAAGCATCTCCAGCTTGGAAACCACCGGCCCCTGGAGACGCACGGCAACGTCAGTCCACTCAAAAAGGTTGTCGGCGGCTATGTTATAACCTCCGGAATACCCTATACGGCGGTCCATGAGAAGTAGTTTCTGGTGGTTCCTGCGCCTGAGGGGAAAAAACGGGTAATGCCTTACCTCCACGCCGCTCTTTCTCATCGTGTTCATGAATCCGGCGTTTTGGGTAAGGTCTTCCGCAATATACCGTACCTCAAGTCCGTCCAGCGCCTTAAGGCGGAAGGCCGTCCTTATGATGTTCCCTACGTTGTCCGCATCAAAAATGAAATACTCTGCGTGCACGGTTTCCGTTGCGGCCATTATGTCTTCCTGAAGCCTGAAATACAGCTCCTCACCGGTTGGGATAATCTCCACAAGGTTTCCTTCAGTGAGTTCCCGGCCCGGTTTGGTGGAGAGTAAATCGGCCAGCGGCCTGTACTCCTCCCTTATCTGCGACATAGCCGCAGCCGGGAAAAGAAAGGCCACCAGGAAAAGGTGACGAAGGGTATTATGCACTACATGCCCGTGTTGTACATTATGAAGGAGTAGATATCGGCCTGCTCCTCAAGCACTTTGGCAAGCGGTTTGCCGCCGCCGTGACCGGCCTTGGAGTCTATCCTGATAAGTTGAGGCTTGTCTCCGGAGTTGCACTCCTGAAGGGTTGCGGCAAACTTGAAGGAATGGGCGGGAACAACCCTGTCGTCGTGGTCGGCGGTGGTGACAAGGGTTGCCGGATATGCCGTTCCGGGCTTCAGGTTGTGAAGCGGTGAATAGCCGTAGAGATACCTGAACATTTCCTCAGAGTCCTCTGACGTGCCGTAATCCGGGGCCCAGTTCCAGCCGATGGTGAACTTATGGTAGCGGAGCATATCCATAACGCCAACCTGTGGAATTGCAACCGCGTAAAGATCAGGTCTTTGCGTCATACAGGCGCCAACAAGCAAACCTCCGTTGGAGCCGCCCACTATGGCTAGTTTCTCAGAACTTGTGTAGCCGTTTGCGATGAGCCATTCGGCCGCCCCGATGAAATCATCAAACACGTTCTGCTTGTTCATCTTGGTACCTGCAAGGTGCCAGGCCTCGCCGTACTCTCCGCCGCCACGGAGGTTAACCTGCGCGTAGATGCCGCCTGCCTCAAGATAAGGCACTCTCATTGCGCTGAATGACGGTGAAAGGGAGATGTCAAAACCGCCGTAGCCGTAGAGGTAAACGGGGTTGGAGCCGTCCAGTCTGATACCTTTCTTATAGGTAAGGAACATAGGGATGCGGGTGCCGTCCTTTGAGGGGAAGAACACCTGCACCGTCTCAAAGCCGGAGAGGTCAAAAGCGGTCTTAGGCTGCTTGTAGACAATGCTGCCCCCGGTTTCTATGTTCCAGAAATAGATGGTTCCGGGGGTGGTGAAACTGGAATAGGAGTAGTAGCACCAGGGCTCTCCGAGTTTAGCGCTGAAAGAGGCGCTTCCAACGCCCGGAAGGTGGAGTTCCTCTACGCGGCGGCCGTCATGGCGGTCATAAAGGTAGGCGTGCGTGGAGGCATCCTTGGAGTAATTTGCAATGATGAAGCCGTCGGTAATGAAGGACACCCCGTTAAGCACGCAGTCCCATTCCGGAATAAGGTCCTTCCACACTTTTGGATTGCCGATGGTTGTGACCACCAGCTTGTTCATGGGTGCGTCCACGTTGGTGAAAAGGTATATCAGTTCGCCGTCCGTCTCCACGGGGTAGCAGGAGTTCTTCATATCCCGGGTTATCTGTACAAACGGGGAATCGGCCTTCCTTAAATCCTTGACATAGAGATTATTGCCGATATCGGCCCCGTCCTCGTAGAGGAAGCCCATGGTCTCAGCCTCGTTGACCGTGAACTGGTAGAAGCGGAGGGGTTCGGCCGGATTTTCAAAGAACAGGACGTCTTCCGACTGGGGCGTGCCGATCTTATGGTAGTAGATCTTGTGGCCCTCGTTCTTGCCGCTGTAGGCGTGGTCCTCGCCGGGGCGGTCGTAGGCGCTGTAGTAGAAGCCGTCCCCGCACCAGGCCGCCTCCGTGAACTTGGCCCACTCTATGTGGTCCGGAAGGAATTCCTTTGTACGGGCGTCCATAACGTAGATTTCCTCCCAGTCGGAGCCGCTGCGGGAGATGGTGTAGGCCATATATCGGCCGTCATTGGAAAAATAGCAGCCCTTCAGGGCAACGGTGCCGTCTTCTGAAAGGGTGTTGGGGTCCAGGAAAACCACCGGGACATCCTCCGGAGACTCCATCTCATAGAGGACGCTCTGGTTCTGGAGGCCGTTGTTCTTATAGATGTACCACTTGCCGTTTTTCTCGTGGAAAGGAACGCCAACCTTCTCATAGTTGGCAACTTCCTTTAGGCGCTTGAGGAGTTTCTCGCGGCCGGGAAGGCGCTTCAAGTAATAGTCTGTGACCTTGTTCTGGGCCTTCACCCACGCTGCGGTTTCAGGGGAGGCGTCATCCTCCAGCCAGCGGTACGGGTCCGGAACCTCAGTGCCAAAATATGTGTCTACGGTGTTGTCTTTGCGCGTCACCACAGGCTTGGGCGCGCAGGCGTCAAATGCAATTGCTGCCATCAGAAGTAGAATCAGTGAACGTTTCATATTCCCAAAGATAGTGAAATTGCGGTAATTGTTGTAACTTTGGAGTATGAAAACGATGAAATTCTTCCTGGCCTGCGCTGCGGCGCTCGCTATTTTCTCCTGCCAGCCCCAAGGCATTGGCGAGGCTACAGATGAGCCTGAAAAGACTGACCAGACTGACGGCAAAAAAGATAATCCGGACGGCAATGGCAGCGGCAACGGGGACAACAACGGGGACAACAACGGGGATAACAACGGGGATAACAATGGTGACAACCCCGGTGACGGCAAGGTAGATGGCGTGAAGGCCGCGTATGAGGATTTTATCGGCCGATGGATTGTCACCGGCACTGAGCACCAGTGGTTTATGGATGAGGGCGAAACCCCGGCCACCTACAGTTACAGCATCCAGATTGAAGCCGCGGCGGAGGAGAATACCTACACCGTAAAGAACTGGGAAACCTGGTATAAGGAGGAAGACCGCGCGCATCTTTATTACGGCACCACGGAAGCAAAATCCATCTACGACTACCTCATTGGAATAGGCGTAAATGCCGATATCTCCGCCTGGTATGACCCCGAGGAAGGCCGAATGCACATAGACCGCCAAACCCTGTACAACACCGGCAGCAAGACTGTGGAGTTCCTGGCCGACCACGTGGACGAAACCGGGCATACATCCATCGGCTCATTCAACACCACTCCCGGAGACGCGGACAGGGAGTACACCATCTGCGACTTCGTGATGCAGGCCGATGGCTCGGTAATAATCGCCGCGCATCAGTACCCCATAGCATTTATGGGCTATGCCCGATACGAGGGCTTCCTGTGGTCTATGCATTTCAACGCAAAGTTCGCTTTCCCCTATTCTATGGTTCCCAACACGGACCCTCTTCCCAAGGAGCCGGAAGGCGTGCGCCTTGCCAAGGGCGAACTCTACATTCTCACGGGAGCATCGGAGGAGCAATATGCCCTTGTCCAGCCCACAGACGCGGAAATCGGCCCTGAAGACCTTATCTGGGCGGCCGATGACCCTTCCATAGTGAGTATCGCCCTGAAGGACCCCGAAGACCCCACGGAGGTGATTGTAACGGGCCTGAAGGAGGGCGAAACCGCCATCACCTGCACTCTTAAGAACGGAGAGAGCGACCATTGCAGCGTCACTGTATCGGTCCCCAAGGAGAACGGCCACGAATACGTAGACCTTGGCCTCCCTTCCGGAATCATGTGGGCCACAATGAACATAGGAGCGGAATCGCCCACCAAGAGCGGGTATTTCTTTGCCTGGGGTGAAACCGAGCCCAAGGAAAAGAAGGACGACTTTACAAAGAGCACTTACAAGTTCTACACTCTTGTGGAATCGGCCTTCAAGATCACAAAATACTGCGGAGATTCCTCAGATGGATACAAAGACGACAAAGTGACCCTTGAACCGGAAGACGACGCCGCGCATGTCCTATGGGGCGGACGCTGGAGGATGCCTACCCGCCAGGAAGTGGTGGAACTTCTTGAATACACCAAGGATAACTGGTATTACGACTCGGCCGGCGGCAAGCACTTCAATGTCTATAATGCCGATAAAACCCGGTTCATCGCCCTACCTCACGATAACCTCAACAGCGGAGACGCCGCCTACTACCACTCTTCCAGCATAATGTGGTGGGAGGTGGACCAAAAACTGGACTGGTGGAACAGCGCCGCGCTGCTTCTGCAATGGAATAAACTCCCCAAGGCCCAGTACTACTATCAGAACCGCCACCTCTGGGGAATGATCCGCCCGGTCTTCGACCCCAAGGACCCGGTGGAGTAGGGATTTGTCCAACGGGCACGCGCTCAGGCCCTTCGGCCCGTGGAGGTAAACGCCTGATTATCAGCACAATATACAAAAACGCCTACCGGTTTTGTGGTAGGCATTTTTGCGTAAAATATTATAAATAAACAACTTACCCCCACGCGTGAACGTATGCAAAATCTACTTTGCTCGCACAAAGTGCCGGAAATCTGAGCCCCAGGTCCCGACAGAATAGGTCGTACCCTCCTTCTGCCATTCCATCTCCTTTGACGTCAGTTTCACAAGCTTGTAGGTGACATTGCTGTAGTCCGACATCGCCGGGTTAATGGTAATGGTCCCCTTGTTAATCAGGTCGATGGCATAGTGGCCGCTGTAGTCGTGCGATTCACCGCTTAGGGCATCATATACGTGAAGCTGATAACCATTGTTCCCGTCAAAGGTGAACGTCACCGAACCATCCATCGCGAACACCGTGGG
>JAFSPR010000100.1 GCA_017451395.1 Bacteroidales bacterium | reverse complement strand
TCACCAATGCCGCCGCCACTACCGGTTTCACAGGAACCGGACGCATTGACGGAAACGTTTGGAAATACACGTTCACCCTTGACCGCGCCGTTGCAGGAATCGACGCACTCACATCAACCGAGATCGGCATAGCCCTTTTCCAGTATAACAGCAGTTTCTCCGCCGATTATACAGTAATGCAGGGCCGCGGAGGTTATTCGCTTGACATGTCAGGAGAAGCCAACATTGAAATAGACGGAGATTTTTCCGACTGGAGCAAAGTTACCGCATCTGCCACCGGAGACGACAACCTCAAGGAAGTAAAAGCCTTCATCAAAGGCGATTACATTTACTTCTACCAGAAACTCCTTGCATCTTCCGTAAAGAAGGCTTACTGGACCACCAATACGTACGTATTCATTGACTCCGACAACAATCCCGAAACTGGCGCCAGCAACAGCCACATGACCGGTATCGACGCATATATGTACTACTATATGACCCAAGACGGAGGTTACTATAGCGGCGTCAACCTTGGCGGACAAGGCGTTGCATGGCATACATTCACCGGTGTGGACGGAACCTCGGATGCATCCGGAAACCAGAGTTCCACAAACTGGACTGTGGTAAAGAGCGGTACTTGCACCTGTGCCGGAGCAGATGGAGAGACATACTCTGAATTTGAGATTCAGGTTCCAAGAAGCGCCCTTGGCAACGTTGGTGCAGGCGCAAAGAGGATTGGCTTCAGTTACAGCAACGGTGGTTTTGTACTACTTAATCTCTCAGAATAAAACGCGCTACTCCGGGGCCGGCCTTTGGAAAAGTGACCGGCCCCGTTTTTTTACCGGATAGGAAGGTATATTATTATATGAACGCACTACAAAAACTAATTGCCACAAGCGCCATGGCGCTTATCTCCCTGTCCTGCACTCAAAAATTCGGAGATTTCCGTAACCTCACCCCCACCCCGCCCATGGGGTGGAACAGTTGGGATGCTTACGGTGTCACTGTGACAGAGCAGGAGGTCCGGGACATCACGGACTATATGGCCGAGAACCTACTCCAGTACGGCTGGGAATACGTGGTTGTGGACGGGGCATGGAATTCCCCCCTGAATGACAGCATCCCGCGCACCTTTGACGAATATGGACGGGACTATCCGGCCATCAACCGCTTCCCTTCATCGGCCGGCGGCCAGGGATTCAAGCCCCTTGCAGACTACATCCATTCAAAGGGAATGAAATTCGGCCTGCACAAGATGAGGGGTATCCCCAGATGGATGGTAGAGCAGAAGGTCCCCATTAAGGGCGCGCCCGGGATTACCGCAGACATGATTGCATCGGAGAGGGACCTTTGCGCCTGGAGCGACGGCAGCCTCACCGTAGAGGCATCAAGGCCGGGGGCGCAGGAGTACTACAATTCCCTCTTCGAACTCTATGCCCAGTGGGGTGTGGACTTTGTAAAATACGACGACTTGTCGGCCCCCATCTATCACGGAGACGAAGTTGAACTCATACGCAACGCCATAGAAGCCTGTGGAAGGCCGATGGTCCTGTCAACTTCTCCCGGCGAGACCCCCGTGGAAGCCGCGCCGCATCTTAGGACTCATGCAAACATGTGGCGTACAGTCAATGATGTCTGGGACCACTGGTTCCAGATAGAGCACATAATGGAAGTGCATGAGAAATGGTATCCCTTCATAGGAGACGGATGTTGGCCCGACTGCGACATGCTCCCCATAGGCCGGCTCAATGTGCGCGGCTCCAACAATCCTCCCCGCCAGACAAGGCTCACCCCTGACGAACAGCTTTCCACCGTAAGCTTCTTCTCCATCGTGAGGTCTCCGCTCATTTTCGGAGGAGATATCCTCTCCATGGATCCAGAAACCCTTTCCTTGCTCACAAATCCGGACATCATTGAGATGAATCAGCGCGGCCGTGCCCCTAAGCAGGTAAGACGTGACTCCAACGAACTTGTAGTCTCCTCCGACGCACCCGGCGGAGGCATCTATGCCGCCGTTTTCAACCTGTCCGCCGAGCCACGCAACATTTCCGTAGCGCTGTCAGATCTTGGGATTCACGGCAAACGTAAAGCCAAAGACCTATGGAGCGGAGCCACATTCAAGGTATCCGACGTTCTGAGTCTTGAGAGCATCCCTTCTCATGGATGTCGTGTTGTAAGAATCAAATAATTACAAAACAATAACCAGATGCAGACCAAAATCGTTTCGCCAGTGATGGCGTGCCTGATGCTTCTTTCATGCGCCGTCTCATGCAAAAAGCCTGCAGCGCAGAATAATGAGCAGGAGCCCCCAAAAGATGAAGAGCCGGCTGTAGTAGATCCTGTGCCGGATGGTCCCGATGAGCCCAATAAGCCCGACGAAGGCTTTGACGACCCCTTCTCCTCAGTAACTTTCGACAAGAGTTTCTATTACGACTACTCAAACTTCGCCACCCCGGAACGCGGATTCTATAACAGGGTGGAATACACTTTCAAGGACGACAACAGGCCCACCCCTCCCTCGGTGGAAAGCCTGTTGGCAAAAAGGCTCCGGACCAACGCCACCCTTACGCAGTTCCTGGTGTATCTGACCCAGTTTGTAGAAAACCCCGAACTCCCGGATTATGTACTGGATTTTCTCAGACAGTCCCTGGAGAATCACCGTAAGGCCGGAGTGAAAGCCGTACTCAGGGTTGGCTATGGAGGCTATCCGCCGGATGCCACTCCGGACATCGCCGTAAAGCATGTAGAGGCCCTTAAACCAGTATTCCAAGAGTATCAGGATGTTATCTGGTGCGTGGAGGCAGGTTTCATAGGGAACTGCGGAGAATGGGCCGGCAGCGAGGTTTTCGGCAACAAGGCCGAAGACAAGGCACGTCTGGTATCGGCCCTTCTGGACGCTTTTCCGCCAGATATCCAAATACTCCTGCGCACACCAAAATACAAGCGTGAGGTACTTACGGTAATCCTTGGACAGAAGTACCAGGCTAGGGACAGCATTACCGCCGAAACCGCTTTCAACGGAAGTCCCAATTCACGTCTCGGCGGTCATAACGACTGCTACATGGCCACCGGCAACGACGCCGGCACCTTCAACGACCTTGCCGACAGGAAACAGTGGTACAGGGACTCCCATTATACCATTCTTGGAGGAGAAACCTGCACAATAGCCGGCTACTATCAGTACTGCAACTGCTCCGTGGCGCCTGACAGGATGCAGAAAGAGCACTGGAGTTACCTCAACATAGACTATTCCCAGGATGTCCAGAATGTCTGGAGGGACGAAGGCTGCTTTGACCAGTTTGTACGCCGAATGGGTTATCGCTACACCCTGAAGGGAGTCTCCTTCGAAGGGGATTTCAAGGCCGGGAGTGAAGTCAAGATGACTCTGGGGCTCATCAATCTTGGTTATGCCTGCCTCATGAGGGAAAGGAAACTGGAGTTTGTGCTTGTCCAGGATTCCAATCCCGACAACCGCACAGTCTGGGTTTCCAAGACAGACCCTCGCAGATGGGCCGGTGGCGGCTCATATCTGCTGGAGGAGACACTTAAGATGCCGGAAAACCTGTCTTCGGACGAATCCTACACCCTATACCTCAATCTTCCGGACATATCGCCGAACCTTCATGACAACCCCCTCTTCTCCATCCGTTTTGCCAACAAGGGGGTATGGAACGAGGAACTTGGCATGAACGCCATTGTGCACCTGTCACCATCCGACAAATGGGCCGACGGCGTGGAAGTGGAGGACTTTGATGAACCGCTTGACATAGATTTTGAATGGGAGGTAAAGGAATGAAAAGGTTAATATGCGCAATAGCCATCCTGACCGCAGTGGCAGGGTGTGCAAGGAATTCTGAGCAGACCGTCCCCGTCAGGACTGTCAAGGCCGAAATCACCGCAACCGCAAGCATGGTCAAGGGTGTCCTGGAGCAGGACCAGTTCTTCAAATGGGCCCCCGGAGACCGTATCCTTGTGGAACTGTCCGACGGCAGCTTCTCCACCTTCGAGACATCGGAAGGCGGAGAATGCGCCGTGTTCAGCGGTCAGATTCCAGAAGGGACAAAGCCTGGAGGATCGGCCTTCTATCCGGCCGATATAGTCACCGTCAAGGGGAAAGAGGTGAGTTTTGCCATCGGCCCCAAGATTAATGGCGGAGAAAAAGACGTCCTCATTCCCATGGCCGGCCGTCGATGGGGAGGGGAAACCTTTGCATTCCGGGCTGTGGCGGGTGCAGTCAAGATTATGATTGAGAATGTCCCCGACGAATTTGGAGACAGCGGCAAGGTAATCTTCAGCGCCACGGAAGCCACATCCGGAATCTATTCCCTGGACCCCAAAACCGAGAAATTGGTATGGGATGCCTCCATACAGGCATCCAGCCTGGAGATTGATGTCAAGGTGGACCGCGGACGCGGGATCACATGCTATGTACCCCTTCCAGAAAATGACAACTGGGGAAGGATACACATCGCCCTTAAAGGACTTGACGGCAAAACCTATATGGAAAAAGACGTCCCGGAAGGCACGGTTGTTCCCGTCAAATCTGGCAGGGTAACCCGCATTCCCCCCTTAAGTTTCCCTTCAGGGATAATAACCGCCATAAATCCAACAGATTCCGACTTCTCCATCTGGGACAATGTCCCGGACCTTACCGAAACACATACTTTCACGCCCTGGACTTGGCGAAGCAGTTGGAAGGGTGAAGACGTGTACAGCACCGAGGATTTCAACATTGTATGCAAACATGTCAAGTTCTTCTCAGATTCCAAATACCTTTACGGATATCTGTATCTGGACACCACAATCCCCCACAACCTCAGTGAAAGCCTGCAGCATTTCTATGTAATGCTGGATAACGACGATGAGACAACAGGACAGAGTTTCGGAGGCAACAACATCGCCGAGGTTCCCCTTTACCGTGGATACAACATCATGTTGTATGGAACCGCCTGCACAAACGGTGTTCCCGGTGTTTGGAAACCTGCAATGTATGACTGCACGGTCGATGCCGGCGCATCCAACACGAATATAAGCGGCACCGTAATAAACGG
>JAFSPR010000008.1 GCA_017451395.1 Bacteroidales bacterium | reverse complement strand
TTCTCCTTCCACGTTGGCCGTAATGTCACTGAGGGCATCCAGGCCTGCCAGCACTTCACCGTACTGGAAGACAGAAAGTGCGGTAGTGTACTTTCCTGCTGCAATGGTGAGGAGGGCATAGCGGGTCTCTTTGTCGGCGTTGGCCGTGAGCGAAAGCGTGATCTGCTTTCCGGAAACGGAGACAGCGCACCAGTCGCGGTCGGAGGTGGCGGTGATGGTACCTTCGGCGTCCACCTCTACGATGCCCGTAGAGGCCTCGGGCGTATACTCCAGCTGGCTCTTCACAATCTTGATGGCGCTGCTGCCCTTTTCGGCGTCGGCATAGGGGTTCACATACTCCTTCTTACAGGAAAGAGCCAGAAGCGATATGCCCGCCATGAGGATATAAATATACTTTTTCATAACAATTCTTGGGTTTACTGACGGTCAAAGGAAGTCCAGTAAGGAGTACGGTTGGCCTGGGAGCCGGTGAGACCCTTCCAGATCCAGGGGGCGGAAGTGTTGGCATCGGAGCCGGAGGCACGGGAACCGGACGAAGTAAAGTTATAGAGGACGAAACCGGTGCACTTGTTGCCGGACCAGAGGCCGTTCTGTACCCATGCAATGGAGTTGCCGGCCTCGTCCAGGATGCCGTACATACCGCCGGTGGTGTAGTTTACCTTGCCTGCGGCGTTATCATGGGCGGCCATCATAATCTGATAACCGGTGCCGGTCTGTTCTGCCGAAGCTACGTACTGAGCCTGTATGTGGATGCGGCCAAGACCCAGGTCATAAGTTGCAGCAACGTAGAAGGCCTCGCTGAGGCCGGAGATGATGTAGGAGCGTCCGGCGGCATCGGCCTTGATTTCGATATCGGCAATCTCCTTGTCGGTGTTGAACTTAAGGGTGTAGGTCCCGATGAAGTCGTTGTAGGCGTGCCACCCTTCGGGCAGTTCTCCCTTGAGGCTGATGGAGGCAGAGGACAGCGTCTGCGAGTCTCCGTCATAGCTCATCTCATCAATGGTGTAGGGGCCCACTTCCACCGGTTTGTAGAAGGAAATTCCCTCCGGCGTATAAAGGTAGGCCGATGATACCGTGAGCGGATTCCCTTCCTCGTCCTTATACTGATCTCCTGTCAGCTTGAAGGTAGCCTGACGGCTGCCAAGGGCCAGATAGAGGGTCATGGCATCGGCTTCGCCGGCCGTTCCGCTGAAGGAACTCACGAATAAGTCTTCCACCATGCCGTCTACCTTGCCAATGAACTGGGCCGGAGATTCGGCGAGCGGATACATGTGGATGTGGTTGCCGGTACGCTTGCCTTTGAGGATCACTTCCTCGGGGGTAGCCTTGAGGATCATGAACTCGAAGTCGCCCTTGTAGGCCTGGTAAAGGCCGCTTTCTCCATACTCGTTCTTAATGGAACCGGAGGGCGTGGCAAAATAGTGGAAGGCGTAGTTGTCGGTATCAAAGGAAAGGACCGGGCCGTAATCGCGGGTCATCTTGTACAGGGAAGTGTATTCGCCGTCGAACAGTTCGCTCCGTACGGTGACTTCGCTCTCGGTGAATACCATGGTGTGCATAAAGCCGCCATAGATTTGGTCGCCTTCCGGGTAATAGTGCATCACCCAGCCGTTGGTGGCCGAGGTAAGCACTTTCTGTGCGTTGGCAAGGGCCTCGTTGAGGCGTACGGTAGCCGACTTGTCGAAGAGCATTTCCTGATCCTTGACGCAGGAAGAGAGAACGCAAACTGCAGCGAGCAGTGAGTAAATCAATTTTTTCATACGGCAGCGGCTATTTAAGTTCAAGGGAAGTAAGGTCAATGGCTCCGGACATCACTTCCTGCTGGCGGCGGAGTACGGCGGCCCTGAGGTCGTCCAGATTGATGCCGAAGGCGGTTTTCATGTAACTTTTTACAATGTCCAGCTTGGCAGTGATGAGGTCCCTGCCCTCGGCGGCTTCGACCATTTTGGCCTCCCACCATTCGGGACTGTGGGTGACATACATAGAATTCACCTCTGCGAAGTCCTCGCGGTCAGAGTCCTGGGAGTAGGCCGATATGAAGCCGCGCTTGAGGAAGCCATCCTTGTATTCGTCGGTGCTCCAGGAGTCGTTCACATAGCTGGTGGGGGTAATCTGCTTGAAGTCGGCGGGGAAATCCTTCGTCTGGTTCAGGATGTGGGTGAACTCGTGGTGGATAGTCTTTACATAGAAGTGGTTTACGGCCTCTGCAGGGTCTGTGTATCCCTGGTACTTGCCGGCAAGAACCTGCGGAATGTAATTGACGCCCGTCAGGTAGATTTTCTTGCCGCCTTCGGCCGTACCCAGAATATAGGTACCGTTGTTCTTGTACTCCCATTCTCCAATATAGAAGAATGCCTTGGGGAAGTAACGTCGGGTAAATGCGGCGCCAGCTACCTCATCGTAGGAGTCAATGCACAGGTATTTTACCAGGTGGGCCATGATGATGGAACAGTCCAGATTGGCCGGGATGGTATAGTATGAGTAGTCTGCCTCATCCATGTCATAGCGGTATTTCACCACAATGTTGTAAGGGTTGACGTAATTGGCATCCAGCCACTTGTCAAAGTCGTTCTTGGGAACGGTATTGACCGTGATGATGCTCTCCGGGTTCAGCTCTTCCTTCTTGCAGGAAACCACTG
>JAFSPR010000099.1 GCA_017451395.1 Bacteroidales bacterium | reverse complement strand
TAGTTGCGGAGAAGGAGTTTGAGGCGGGGCTGCGTTGCGCTTGTGTACACGAAGTTGGGGCTCTGCCAACCCATAATGTGGCGGGCGCCTTCCGTGAGCATAGTTTTGTAGCCCATCTCGTAGACAATCTCACCGATGGAGTTGTCGTAGATGAGTTCCGTGTTGCGGAAAGCGGCGGGCTTTACGCCGAACAGTTCCTCGATCTTGGCGGCGTGCTTTGCCACCTGCTGCTTAAACTCTGAGTCCGAGCCGAGGGAAGCCAGGGAGTGATAATAGGTTTCTGCAAGGAACTCCACGCGGCCTGTTGCGGCAAGGGCCTTGAAACTGTCGATTACCTCGGGGGCGAACCTCTGGAACTGGTCAAGGGCGCTTCCTGAGATGGAGTAAGCGATCTTGAACTTGCCCTTATTGGCGTTGATGAGTTCCAGCATAAGCTGGTTCATGGGGAGGTAGCACTTCTGGGCCACGCGGCGCAGGATGGTGCGGTTGGCAAAGTCATCGTAGTAGTGGGAATCTTTGCCGATATCAAAGAATCTGTACAGGCGAAGCCTTGTGGGCTGATGGACCTGGAAATACAGGCAGATGCTCTTTGTTGCCATAATATCTTATTTTACAACTGATTCATAAACTTTCTTGAGCTTGGCGCAGGCGCCATTCCATTTGAGGGCGTTGACCTCATCGTATCCCATTGCGGTGCTGAAGTGCGCAAGGGCCGGGTAACTTAGCAGACCGTAAATGTCGTCCGCTATTGCATCCACATCCCAGAAGTCCACCTTGAAGGCATATTTGAGGACCTCCGCGGCGCCGGACTGCTTGGAGATGATGGAAGGGACTCCCGTACGCATAGCCTCCAGAGGGGAAATGCCGAAAGGCTCCGAGATTGAAGGCATGATGTATACGTCGGAGAGGGCGAACATCTTCTGGACGTCCGCTCCCCTGAGGAAGCCCGTGAAGTGGAAACGGTCACTGATGCCAAGGCGTGCCGCGTGGCGAATGGCCCTGTTCATCATATCACCGCTGCCGGCCATCACGAAGCGTACGTTCTTGGTGCGCTTGAGGACCTTTGCGGCGGCCTCGATGAAGTATTCCGGACCCTTCTGGTAGGTGATGCGGCCAAGGAAGGTAACCACTGGTTCCTTCACTCCGCGCTCCACCTCCAGGTTCTCCCTGCCGCTGAAGTCCACGGCGTTGTGGACGGTGACAACCTTGGCGGGATCGATGCCGTAGCGGGTGATGACTATGTTGCGGGTGAGGTCGCTCACGGTCACAACTTTATCGGCCACCTGCATACCCCTCTGCTCGATTGCAAAGACCCTTGTGTCGATGTTGTCAACGCTGCCTCTGTCGAAGGAAGTTGCGTGGACGTGGATCACCAGGGGCTTTCCGGTCAGTTCCTTTGCGGCGATGCCGGCGTAGTAACACAGCCAGTCGTGGGCGTGGATGACGTCGAATTCATCCTTTCTCTGCATAGCGATTGTGCCGCCCACCATAGCGTAGCGCGCAACCTCTTCCATAAGGTTTGCGCCGTACTTGCCGGAGAACTTGAATTTCTGGCCGTAACTGATGGAGAAGTCCTTCACCTGACGGCGTTTTTCTTCTTCCACAAGACGGCCGAATTCCTCAGGATCGGCGTAGGGAACCATATTGGAGCCGATGTGGATGAACTTGACCTTGTCAAGGAACTCATCCACGGTCTCCGTCACGGTGTCCACTGCGACGTCCGAGGCGTTTATGATTGTTGTGGCGCTCTGGTCTTCGTCACCGGAGGCCGACGGCATTACGAAGAGGGTTTCTACGCCGTTATGGGCAAGACCCATTACAAATCCATCACAGGCTGTTCCAAGACCGCCTGCGATGTGGGGAGGAAACTCCCAACCGAACATTAGTACTCTCATAGTTTATTCCTCCCTGTATTTTTCAATGAGCCAGTTGATGTTGAGAAGGGCGGCGGTGGTCATGGCCGATGAGATTGCTCCGTGGGGCTCGTGGGGCGGGTCTCCGTCGTAGAGTTCGCTGAAGCAGCCTACACCGTGCTTGAAAAGATCGTCGTAGAATCCTTCCGTGAGCCATTCCGCTCTCTTGATAAAGTTCCTGCCCATCATATTGAAACTGGTGTAGCAGTACTGGGCAAGGAGGAACGGCCAGGCGCAGCCGTTCATATAGGCTTCATCACGCTGGACCTGGTTGCCCTCATACACGCCCTTGTAGCGGACGTCACGGGGACTCAGGGTGCGGATGCCGCGGCGTGTGACAAGTTCCGCGTTCACAAGCCTCATAACCTCCGACACAACTTCGTCGGACACGCAGATGTGGTCCAGGGAAACGGCCCAGAGTTGGTTGGGACGCACCTCAAGATGCTGTCCGCCGTTATCGACGTAATCGGCCAGAATACCCATATCGGCATTCCAGAACATTGGCTGGTAGTTCTTCTCTATGAGTTCCTTGATGGGAGCCCACTTCTTGTAGAAACTGCCGTTCTTGCGCTCGTTCTCAAGGGCGAAGGCGATGGCGTTGTACCACATTGCGTTGGTTTCCACCTGGTATCCGGCGCGCTCGGTAACCGCGCGGCCGTTAATGTAGGCGTTCATCCAACTGAGGGCAACACCGTCCTTCTGGGCCCACAGGAGGCCGTTGGGCTGCATTGCAACCTCCTGGCGCACGCCGGGAAGATAACTCTCGATGACGGCCTTCATCACGGGGCCGTACTTTTCCCACACGGCCTTTGCCTTGGCGCCCCAGGCTATGTACTGCTGAAGGGCTACGGCAAGGTAGAGCGGAGCCTCAACCTGGGTTGTGCGGCGCGTGAAGCGCTCCTGATTGTCCTCGATGAGGTTATCCAGGATTTCCTCGAACTCACCGGCGTCATTGTGCGCATACAGCGTGAGACCGGCTATTGAGCCAAGCGTTTCACGGAGAAGACCGGTGTAAAGCCAACTGTAACCGGCCACAATCTGCTTGCGGCCGCCGCTTTCGCGGACAAGGTAATCCGCCGCCCTGACAAGTTGGTCCTTGTAGGAAGTGATGGGGCCGATTTTCTCAACCACGGCGGCGAAGCGGCGCTTGAGGCCGGAGGCGTTTACGTTGTCACCGGCGCTTGCTGATACCACGATTGAATCCCCCGCCTTGAGGTCTATCTCGAATATACCGGGCTGGAGGAGATCCTCACGGCAGTCGAAGCCGCGGCGCATCTCATCTGAATAGGTGATGCCCTTGTACCAGACGGGGTTGTGCCTATAGGCCGATTGGGCGGAACTTAACTGGATGTCCAGTTCCGGGAAGTCTTCATAGAGACAGAAGGCTGCGCCGTTCTGGACCGGCTTGAAATCAGTGCGGGCGGCGTCATTCTCTCCTGTGAGGCCGTGAACGTTGCGGAAAGCCAGGAAAGGCTTCAGTTCCAGTTTCACCTTTGCTGGGGCGTTCACCAGTTCATAGTGGATCATGAGCTGGTTTGCGTCCGGGCTCAGGACGATCTGCTTGCGGAAAACGATTTCGCCGATCTTGTAGGTCACGGTAGGGACCGGATCTGCGTCGAAATCCACAATGTACTTGTGTCCGCGCGGCTCATAGATGTCTCCGTAGCAGTGGATTCCAAGGTTGAAGCGCTTGCCCCTGAGGGTAAGGCTTTCGTCCAGGGAACTGAGGAGGAGATGCCTGAAGCCGCCGAACTTCTCTACCGGTACGGCCAGGAGGCCGTGATAACGCCTGGTGTTGCAGGTCACGATGGACGTGTTGCAGTAGGCTCCGGTTTTGTTGGCCAGGATGATTTCCCTCTTCAGGGAATACTCAAGGTTGACCAGTTCCGACTTGTTGAATTTCAGAAAAGCCATAAATATAACGTTATACTTGCTTCAAAACCATAGCGGTGCGGGCCGGCAGGTACACTTTCATAGTGTGGTTGTAGGCCTGGTTGCCGTTGGGACATTTCCCGGGCATTGCAACGTGCTTCTCACCCTTTTTGAGACGGGCAAATCCACCGAAGATCTGCTCGTCCGAGTCAAGTACGTTCTCATACTCTCCCTCCGGGCAGCTGAAGCCATAATCGGCAAAAGAACCGGCGGGCGAGAAATTCAGCGCAAAGATACAGTTTTTCCTACGGAAAATCAAGATTTTCTTCTGCTCATCGGCCACCAGTAGTTCCGGACGCTCATCAAGGATCTTCTCTTCCTTGACAAGATGGATCATAGATGCGTCGAAATCGTTGAGCGGGGCGTAGCGGAGAAGAGGGTTGTCCACAAGGGACCACTGCCTGCGGGCGTATTTGAAAGACCATCCGTTCCCTTCACGGGGGAAGTCTATCCATTCGGGATGGCCGAATTCGTTGCCCATAAAGTTCAGGTAGGCGTCTCCGGCGGTGGCGGCGGTGACAAGGCGTATCATCTTGTGAAGGGCGATTCCCCTTTCCACTATGTCGTTCTGGGAGGCCTTGTTCATAGCGAAGTACATCTCCTTGTCCATCAGGCGGAAGATGATGGTCTTGTCCCCCACAAGGGCCTGGTCGTGGCATTCGGCGTAGGAAACGGTCTTTTCATCGGCCCTCTTGTTGGTGAGTTCCCACCAGATTTCTCCCATGGACCACTGTTCGTCGGAGCGCTCCTTGATCCACTTGATCCAGTGGTCGGCGATACCCATGCTCATACGGAAGTCGAAGCCCACGCCGTAAGCCTCGAACGGGGCTGCGAGGCCTGCCATTCCGGACATATCCTCAGCGATGGTGAATCCGTTGGGGTTCATTTCCTTGACAAGGCGTGTGGCAAGGGAAAGGTAGATCACGGCGTCTTCGTCCACGCCTCCGTCGAAGTAGAGGCTGTAGTTGCCGAAGTCCTTTCCAAGGCCGTGGTCCCAGTACAGCATGGAGGTTACGCCGTCAAAGCGGAAACCGTCTATGTGGTACTCCTCCATCCAGTATTTCACGTTGGAGAGGAGGAAAAATCGGGTGGCGTCCTTGCCGTAGTCGAAGCACCTGGAGCCCCATGCGGGGTGGTCTCCCTTAGGGCCTGCGTGGAAGTAAAGGTAATCCGTGCCGTCAAAAAGGGCCAGGCCTTCGTCCGTGTTCTTGACGCTGTGGCTGTGGACTATGTCCATAATGACCGCTATGCCTTTCCCGTGGGCGTCGTCAACAAGGGCCTTGAATTCCTCAGGGGTGCCAAAACGGGAACTCAGGGCAAAGAAATTAGATACCTGATAGCCGAAGGAGCCGTAATACGGGTGCTCCTGGAGGGCCATTATCTGGATGGTGTCATAGCCAAGTTTCTTCACGCGGGGAAGGACGTCACGGCGGAATTCCTCAAAGGTCCCAACTTTCTCCTTTTCTGTGGCCATGCCGATATGGCATTCGTAGATAAGGGGATGGGGACGCTTTCCGGCGTGGCCGTGCTTCCACTGATAGGGCTTTTCCGGATTCCAGACCTGCGCGCTGAAAACCTTGGTGACAGGGTCCTGGATTACGCGGGTGACGTAAGAAGGGAGGCGTTCCACGCCGCCGCCAGGCCACTCTATGTAGAGTTTGTACAGCTGGCCGTGATGAAGGAACATCTCCGGGAGCCGGAGTTCCCAGTTTCCGCTACCAAGGGGCTTCAGGGCATAGGCGTCCGTTCGTTTCCAGTTATTGAAGTCTCCGATAAGATAAATCTTGTTGGCGTTGGGGGCGTACTCACGGAACACCCAACTGCCGTCATCGCAGCGGTGAAGGCCATAGTAGATGTGGTTGTTCACCGCATCCTTGAGTTTTCCTTTTCCGGCAATGTGCTCAAGGGTTTGACTGATGTGCTCATGCCTTGCATCTATTGCGTCTTTGAACGGCATGAGCCAGGGGTCTGTCTCGTAAATCTTTTTCATATATGGGTTAGTCTTTGTCCAGTGAATCTATCTTCTCCTTCACGGTACGGAGGTAATCACGGCAACCCTTGAGCAGTTCCCTGGAACGTGCCACAAGGGCGTCTATGTCGTCCAGTTTGGTTTCCGGATTCTCCACCTTCCTTGCAATCTCCTCAAGTTCCGCGATTGCCTTTGCGTAATCAAATTTATTGTCCATCAAGCGATATTGGTTTTAGTGTTATCTATTTTGTCAGAGTAAATCTCATCCACCTTTGCGGTGAGGGAGCCGTCATTGAAACGTACGCCTATTCGGTCCCCTACGGTCACACGGTCCACGGTTTTGAGGATCTTGTTGTCCTTTCCCGTGACAAGGACGTAGCCAAGGCCAAGGATCTTGCGGGGATCCGAGCCCGTGATGACGGCTTCCTTAAGGGCTACACGGGACACTTCCGCCCCTACCCTTGCCTGTGCGGCAAACTGGATGCGGTGGACGGCGGAGTCCTTGAGGCGCGCAACGTCCGAGTATTTCTGGGTAAGGCCTTTTGTAATGCGGCCGATACTCCTCTGGAGCCCAACTTCCAGAGCCGCCACCCTGCCCCTTATGGCGCGGTGGATGGCGGCGTCCAGGCCCTCCAGCCTCAATTCCTGCGCCCCGGCAAGGCGCATTGCGGCCGATGCTATGCGGCGCGCAAGGCGGAGAGTCATCTCATCCTGAGCCGCCAAGGCGTCAAGGAAAAGATCGGCCAGGGCAGTGGGCGTTTTCACGCTCTCATGGGCCACCATATCTGCGATATGCACGTCTTTGTCGTGGCCGATGGCCGTGACAACCGGCACCGGACACGTGGCGATGGCTATGGCAAGGGAGAAATCATCGAAGCAGAGGAGGTCCGTTTCCGACCCGCCGCCGCGGAGGATGAGGATGGCGTCGTAATCTTTCTCCTGGGCCTTTGTGATGGCGTCCATTATGGAAGAAGGAGCCTGCTCCCCCTGCATTGTGGCCTCATAGAGATCCAGGGTGAAGGCATAGCCCTCGGGGTTATTGAGAAGGTGATTGCGGAAATCCTGGTAACCTGCAGCGGTTTTTGATGTAATTACGGCAAGCCTCTGAGGAATGTCCGGGATGGCAAGTTCCTTCTGCATATCCATATAGCCGTCCTTTGTGAGACGCTCTATGGCGCGCTTTCTCTCAAGGGCCTGCTCTCCAAGGGTGAATGCGGCGTCTATGTCTTCAATGTAGAGGGATATGCCGTAGAGTTCGCTGAAAGCGACCTGGACTTTAACGAGGACGGTGATGCCGGCCTGGAGTTTCTGGCCCGTAGCCTCCTCAAAATACCTGACTATCTGGGTATAATGCCACTTCCAGATCATTGCGCGGGATTCCGCAACGGGCTTTCCCGCCCTGGACTGGGTGAGTGTGAGGTAGCAGTGGCCATTTGCCCTGGGGCTCCAGGAGGCAATTTCGGCCTTTACCCAGTACCTGCCCGGAAAAGCCTCTGCAACTCCCTCTTTGATGCGGGTTTGCAGTTCCAGAAGATCAATATATTCCCTCTCATCCATACTCTACAAAGATAACAAATTATTCCCTCATTCCGAACACCCCGACACTTTTTTTCCTCTCCCCATTCTGCCCAATAAACCCCTGACACTCAGCCACATACGCACAATCGGGTGCACCTACAAGTGCACCCGAGTATACGTAAATCGTTGAATATTAGTCACTTCCGCGCCAGCGGAAATATTCAGTAAGTAGTTACGCCAACCCGGGGCGGCAGGGCTTGCCGATTGACTCACGGTAGAAGTAGTAGAGTTCCTCCGTGGCAAGGGCCATCTTGGTTACGGAGAAATCGCAGTCGTAGGGATATGTGTACCAGGTGTCCTGGAGCGTATTGAGGTCTACGCAGTCTCCGTATTTGCCAAGATATTCATACTCAATGTGGCAGGAGTAAAGGGAAGGGACCGACAGCACCATCCCGAAGGGGTCTCCGTCTATGTCTGTGCCCCACACCCTGAAGCCGTTGGAGTCGTGGATCATCTTGCCGTCGCCAAGCCGTATGAACCTGAGGGCATTTGGAAGCGAGTACACGTGTACGGGTAGTTCTCCTGTCGAGTACCTGCCTTCACGGACTTCGGCGCGGACATTTGAGCGTTCCCACTCGTACCAATCCGGGATGTGGTGGAATTCAGTGTCTCCTTCAAGGGCGCGGAGCTCCCCAAGTTCCGTCATTTCCCACTCCTTGCCGCAGTGATTGCACCAGAGCATGGCTCCGCGGGTGCTCATGTGATATTCCGTTCCGCAGTGAGGGCACTGATACAGAACTTTTTGCAGGCCTTCGGCACGCTTTTCATAAGGAGTGCGTATGCCACGCTCCTTCTGCCATGCAAAGTCGTCGTACTGGAAGGCTTCCACTATCTTGTCATTGATTTCATCCACGGTGGCGTCCTCAAGCTGCTCCGGGGTGAAAAGGAGCGTAAAATCGGCCTCTGTGGGCTTTACGCCGCGGCTGTGGAGGTTCCAGAAGGGGGAATTCACGTGATGTCCGTGGCAGATAAGGGACGCAACCGGCGCCTTCATCATCTTGCAAAGTTTGCCGATGGATGACGGGAGCACGGCGGTGGTGCCGCATAGCGAATAGCGGGCTTCTGGATAAACCACGGCTATATCCTTGTTGTCCAGTACTTTACGAAGTTGGCGCACCAACACAGTGTCATTGGTGAACTTACGCTTGCAGATGCAGCCCACATTCCTCAGGAGCCATTCACGGCCGATGAAACCGTCTATTGCCACCACATAGTTTGCCCTGTTGGGGTAAATGATCTGGGTGGCAACCTTGAAGTCCATGAAGGCGTTGTGGTTGCAAAGGAGGATGTACGGAGGTTTAAGGCCTTCCGTGCCGTGGCGGCGGATTATGGGCTTGTGAAGCAGCATGTCCGGCCAGCTCAGGAGTTTTGTGAGCGGCTTCAGGTACCATCTGGTGCGGATAGGGTCACGCACCATATCAAAGCGTGGAACAGGTTTTTTCATTTCAGGTCAGGTTTCGCTCTGCAATATAGTAAAAATAATTGACTTCCACCCGTTTCGCTTAACTTGCTCACTATTAAAGGTTTACGAGATTTACTCACAGATAAAAAGACTGGAGCAAATCCCGTAATTAATTGATAATAAACCGATTAGCGAAAACAGCCTACAACTCGGGCTCAAAATGAGGTATTGGCTTGAGTTTGAACAGGTTCATTACATGTTTACGATCTATGAGTGCCTTGGTGGCTGGGTCCTCGCACACGCCGGTGCGGATGTACTTGTCCAGAACCGCATAGGTGAAACCCAGATTGTCTTCATCGGTTTTGCCGCAGAGACCGTCCGAGGGCGTTTTCACCACAAGGTCAATGGGAAGTCCAAGTACTTTTCCCACTTCTACCACCTCCTGTACGGTGAGGCCGCCAAGAGGTGAAAAATCTCCTGCGGCATCACCCCAGCGGGTGCTGTAGCCCACCCAGTCCTCTGAGAGATTGCAGGTGTTCACAACGCGGCCGTTATTTGACTGTGAAACGGCATAAACGGCCGTCATTCTGAGGCGCGGAGCCATATTGATACGTGTCTGGCTTGAGGCCGATTCCCCAAGTTTTGCCTCCACCTCACCCATCAGGGCGTCGAAGGCGGCGCCGATATTGATGTCATAGCGCTTGATCCCAAGGTGATTGATGAGTTTTATGGAATCGGCAATGTCCGGCTGGACGCCGTTGGGCATTGTTACGCCAATCACACGTTCTTTTCCAAGGGCCTCCACGCAGAGGGCGGCGCAAACGCTGCTGTCCTTGCCTCCGGAGATACCCAGGACGGCGTTACATCCGGGGCCGTTTTCCTCAAACCAGTCCCTTATCCACTGGACGCAGGCGTCCTTAACTTTCTTAGCATCAAACATATATTATCATTTTGCTCTGGTGTAAACCTGTATGGGACAGCCTTCGAAATCAAAGTGCTCACGGAGTTTGTTCTCCAGGAAGCGCTTATAGGGGTCTTTCACCCACTGCGGCAGGTTGCAGAAGAAAGCAAACTGCGGGGTGCGGGTGGGAAGCTGCGTGACATACTTGATCTTGATGTACTTACCCTTCCAGGCCGGCGGAGGATAGTTCTCAATTTCCGGCAGCATGGCATCGTTAAGGGCCGATGTGGGGATCTTCCGGGCCATATTGTCGGCCACATGTGCGGCGGCGTCAAGGACGTCCAGGATGCGCTGCTTGTTAAGGACGGAAGTGAAGATGATGGGGATGTCGTTGAACGGAGCCAGGCGGGCCTTTAGGTTTTCCGTGTACTCCTTCATCGTGTTCACTCCTTTCTCGAAGAGGTCCCATTTGTTCACCACTATAACGCAGCCCTTGCGGTTTTTCTGGATTACGTTGAAGATGTTCATATCCTGCGCCTCCATACCAAGGTTGGCGTCAATCATGAGGATGCAGACATCCGAATGCTCGATTGTGCGCATGGCCCTCATGACGGAGTAGAACTCAAGGTCTTCCGTCACCTTTCCCCTCTTTCGCATTCCGGCTGTGTCCACAATCATGAATTCGTGGCCGAACTTATTGTAATAGGTGGAGATGGAATCGCGGGTGGTGCCGGCGACGGGCGTCACAATATTGCGTTCCTCACCCAGAAGGGCATTGGTAAGAGAAGACTTACCCACGTTGGGGCGGCCCACAATGGCGATGTGGGGAATATCGGCGTGGTCATCGGCCTCACCCTCATCCTCCGGAAGCACCCTCAGGACCTCGTCCAAAAGGTCTCCGGTGCCGGAGCCGTTTGCGGCCGATATGCTCCACACTTCCCCCAGCCCCAGGCCGTAGAAATCGTAGGCGTCGTACATCTTCTCACCCGTATCCACCTTGTTGACGCACAGGATTACGGGCTTTTTGGAGCGGCGGAGGATATCGGCAATCTCGGAGTCATAATCCGTGATTCCCGTTGCGGCCTCGCACATAAAGAGGATGGCATCGGCCTCCTCTATGGCTATTGCCACCTGGCGGCGGATGGCGCCTTCAAAGACGTCGTCGGAATTACTTGTATAACCGCCGGTATCCACCACTGAAAACTCACGGCCGCACCATTCGCACTTGCCGTAATGACGGTCACGGGTTACGCCCGCCGTCTCATCCACAATGGCCTGGCGCATTCCCACCAGACGGTTGAAAAGTGTACTTTTTCCTACGTTCGGTCTCCCGACTATCGCTACTAATGCCATAACTTATTACTTTTTTTCTAGTTCGTAGAGCGCGCAGCTGCGGCACGCATCCGTGAATTCTCCGTTGCAATGTTCCGGCTTCCCTCCCCTTTTCTGCGCCGCAAGCATCTCCAGTTCCTCCTGCTTTGCGCACTTGATTCCGCGCTTCTGCATTTCCGGATTGGTGGAGATTTCCCCGTTTGGAAACGGCCGCTTGAAGAAAAAGATGTTCACGCCCAGCAGAATCACTGCCAGGCCAACGAAAATCAGGGCTGCCAGAAATGTTTTCACGGACTACAGAGGAAATTCAGAGGATATGGGCTGGTAGTTGTACACGCGGAGTATCATCCTGGCGAAGGTATCGGCCAGTGAAACCACGCGGAACTTGCCCTGGAGATGCTCCTGAGCCGGATCCAGAGGAATGGTATCCGTCACGTATACCTCCGTGAGGGCGCTCTTGTCTATCCTTTCATATGCCGGGCCGGAAAGCACTGCGTGAGTTGCGAAGGCGCGGACGCTGTTGGCGCCGCGTTTAAGCAGTTCATTGGCGGCTTCCGTAAGGGTGCCGGCGGTGTCAATAATATCGTCAATTATCACTATGTCCCTGCCTTCAACCTCGCCGATGGGCTGGATACGTTCAATGACATTTGCCTTTGCGCGGGTCTTGTGGCATATCACAACCGGGGTGTGAAGGTACTTGGCATAGGAGTGGACCCTCTTTGCGCCGCCCATATCCGGGGCTGCCAGCGTAAGGGTGTCCTTGTACTTGCGCTGGAGTTTCTTCAGGATGTCCAGGAAGTCGTAACTGGCGTAGAGGTGATTCACGGGGAGGTCGAAGAATCCCTGGATCTGGTCTGCGTGGAGGTCGCAGGTCATGACTGCATCGGCCCCGGCAACCTTGAGCATATTGGCCACCAGTTTTGCGCCGATAGACGTACGGGGTTTGTCCTTGCGGTCCTGGCGCGCCCAGCCATAATAAGGGATAACGGCAATCACTCTGTCGGCCGATGCCCTCTTGGCGGCGTCTATGGAAAGCAGAAGTTCCATAAGGTTGTCCGTAGAGGGGAACGTGGACTGGATAATGAAACACGTGGCTCCGCGGACGCTCTCCTGGAAGTAGGGCTGGAATTCTCCGTCGCTGAAACGGGCGGTTTCCAGGGGGCCCAGGACTATCTCAGGGTCTTCGGGGTCTTTAATACGGTTCATTGCATCAACTACCTTTTCCGCGAAATAGCGGGAAGCATCACAGGTAAACAGCGCCAGACGGTGCTCGTGGAGATTGCTTATCATAGTGTCTGAAGAATTGATCCGATGTAATCAAGTATTTCCTCCTTCCCCGTCTTTCTGGCCGATGAACTCACAAAGCAGGGCGGAAGTTCTTCCCATTCTTCTAGTAAACGTCCCTTATCCTTGAGGATTTGCGCATTGAGGGCCTCCTGGCCTAGTTTATCGGCCTTTGTGAAGATGATCCCGAAGGGAATACCCTTTTCACCAAGTTCACGGATGAAACGGAGGTCCACCTCCTGGAGGTCGTGTCTTGAGTCCAGAAGGACCATAAGCATCACGAGTTCCTCAGAGTTGTTGATGTAGTCCCAGATTATATGCCTGAGTTTTGCCCTTTCCCTGTCCGGCAGTTTTGCATACCCGTAACCGGGGAGGTCTACCAGATACCAGGAATCGTTTATTATGAAGTGGTTTACAAGTTGGGTTTTGCCGGGAGTCTGGGAGGTTTTTGCCAGTTTCCCGTTATCCGTGAGCATATTGATGAGGGAACTCTTTCCCACATTGGAGCGACCGATGAAGGCGAATTCAGGCGCCTTGCGGGCAGGCTTTCCGCCCACCCTGGTGCTTGATCCTGCAAATTCTGCCTTTGTGATTCTCATAGCCCCCGGACATTGACACACAAAGATAAGGATTTTTTGTAACTTTGCCGTATGGAGCAAGAAGAAAAATTTATGCGTGAAGCCCTGAGGGAGGCTCACGCCGCCCTTGAGGAGGGTGAAATCCCCATCGGGGCCGTTGTGGTGTGGAAGGGACGGATAATCGGCCGGGGCCACAACCAGACGGAAAGGCTCCGTGACACCACCGCCCACGCAGAGATGATAGCAATCACCGCCGCTACTGAGGCGCTTGGTGGTAAATACCTCACGGACTGCGCGTTATACGTAACCGTGGAGCCCTGCCCAATGTGCGCCGGCGCCCTTGCCTGGGCACAGACCGGAACCGTTGTGTACGGCGCCCCGGATCCCCGCCGCGGCTTCTCCCTGTTCCAGCCCTCCCTCCTCCATCCCAAAACCGTCATCCGCGGCGGCGTTCTGCAGGAGGAATGCTCCAATCTTATGGTAGAGTTTTTTAAGAGTAAACGTATATGAAAGGCGTACACATTTTTCTTGCCGACGGCTTTGAGGATATGGAGGCCCTTGCCACAAGGGATGTGCTTCTGAGGGGGGGAATCCCCGTCATAACCGTTTCCATCACGGATGAGTATCTGGTGGAAAGTTCTCATGGGCTGCAGGTTACGGCCGATACTTCCTGGGCCGATCTTGAAGTGATGGAACCCGGGACCGATTCCTCCGACGTTATGATCTTCCCCGGCGGAATGCCAGGTTCAAAGAACCTTGCCCAGCACGCTGAACTTATGGAAATCCTTCAGGACCACTGGGCCCGCGGCGGCGCCGTTGCGGCAATCTGCGCCGCTCCGGGACTTGTCGTGTCACAACTTCCCGGCCTTTCCGGCCGCAGGTTCACCTGCTTTGACGGCTTTGAGGAGGCTCCCATTGCCGCCGGTGCCGTCTACACTCCGGAAGGCACCGTGACGGACGGCAATCTTATCACAGGCCGCGGCGCAGGCTGGGCCGTGGAGTTCGGGCTTGCAATCCTGGCTTATCTGAAAGGTCCCGAAGCCGCCGCCAAGGTCCGCTCCGGGCTTATGCTCTGATCCCTCCATACCTCGTTGGGCAACGAAATGCACAAAAAAGGCCGAAAACGTGTTGTTCGTTGACCAAATGGGCAACGAAATGCACAAAAAAGGCTGAAAACGTGTTAGTCATTGCCCCAAGGGGCAGCGGCAAACTAATTCCTTCTATTCGCCACGGAAATGTAGTAGAGCAGCGTAGCCAGAGAGCCCAGCGCCGCAATAACGTAGGTGTACGCAGCCCATTTGAGGGCATCGGCCGCCATGGGCTTTGTTTCATAAGTTACAATGCCGGCGCTGTCAAGCCATTTCACCGCACGGGCACTAGCGTTGATCTCTACCGGAAGGGTGATAAAACTGAAAAGGGTTGTAAGGGCAAAAAGGCCGATTCCAAACCACAGCAGCTGCGGGAAGATATTGATAAGGAGAACCCCTCCCAGAAGTACCCAGGACACTATACTATTGGAAAAAGACACCACCGGGACCAGGGCGGAACGCATCCTGAGCCAGGCGTAGCCCGTGGCGTGCTGGACCACGTGGCCGCACTCGTGGGCTGCCACCGCGGCTGCAGCGACCGACCTGCCGTAATAGACGTCCTGGCTGAGGTTTACCGTGCGTGTAGTGGGGTCATAGTGGTCCGTGAGTTTACCGTCCACTGACACAATGGAAACGTCACGGATGCCGTGGGCCGCCAGCATACGGGAGGCAACCTCCGCTCCGGTCATGGAGAGCGGGACCTCTGAGTATTTGTCAAAGCGGCGCTTGAGCATACCCTGAATGATCATACTTGCCACCATCACGGCAATCATTATTATCCAGATGAGCATTGTAGACATAGTGTTCTGTTTTATCCGTTGGCACAAATTTACATTTTTATGCCGAAATGTCACGCGGAAATGTTATTTTTGCACTGCAAAACGGACAATATGCGCGTAATTGAGGATGATTTTTCCCGTTTGGAGCTTAACCTGAATGCCACGGTGGGCAACTACCGTTATTTCCGCTCCCTCCTTAAGCCCGAGACCAAACTCCTTGTTCTGGTCAAGGCCAACGCGTATGGTCACGGTGCCGTGGAGTTTGCCGCAATGATGCAGCGTGCCGGGGCCGATTACCTTGCCGTGGCATACCCCGTGGAGGGCCTGGAACTTCGCCGCAACGGTATTTCCCTCCCCATCCTGGTCCTCACTGCCGGTACGGATTTCTTCCCGGAAATAATAGAAACCCGAATGGAGCCCTCCATCCCCAACCTCTATTCCCTCAAGAAACTGGTTGAGGTTCTCCGTGACAAAGGCCTTAAGGATTACCCTGTCCACATCAAACTGGACACCGGAATGCACCGCCTGGGCTTTATGCCCGATGAACTCCAGGAACTGATTGAATACCTGAAAGTTACCCCTGAGATCAAAGTCAAGGGCCTGTTCTCACACCTCTGTGTGGCCGAAGATCCGGAGCAGGACGGCTTTACCCTCGGCCAGATAGAACTTTTCCGGAAAAACACTGAGGCCATTGCTGCGGGAATCGGCTATATGCCCATGCGTCACATCCTCAACAGCGCCGGCATAGAGCGTTTCCCACAGTTCCAGTTTGATATGGTGCGCCTTGGAATCGGCATATATGGAATCAGCGCCCTTCCCGGAAAGCGCCTGGACCCCGTGGCGTCCCTAAAGTGCAAGATTCTGCAGATTAAGCAGTTAGGGCCGGAAGATACTGTTGGTTATGGCCGATGGGGCCGCGCCAAGGAAGGCACCGTCATTGCAACCATCCCGGTTGGTTATGCCGATGGAATAGACCGCCATCTGGGCCGCGGTGCAGCGTCGTTCTCCGTGAACGGCCACAGGGCGCCTACAATCGGCAATATCTGTATGGATATGTGTATGCTGGATGTCACCGGCATCCCCGCCGCTCCCGGAGACACCGTCACCGTTTTTGGGAAGGACCCTCATGTTGAGGAACTGGCGGGTATCCTTGGGACCATCCCCTATGAGATTCTTGTCTCCGTTCCCCGCCGTATTCACCGGCTGGTGGTACGGTAAAAAAAGGGGCAAGCTATTCAAGCTTGTCCCCCTTTTCATTGAACAATTCATTTTGCAGGACAGAGAACTCTGTCACTTCCTGTAGTTCCAGTTTCACCTTGTAGCGCTTGCGCCACCTGGTGAGGAAGGAATTTAACAGTCCCCTCTTCAGGTAGGCTCCCAGAATGGGGCTTGTTTTGAGAGTGAGGGACCGGACACCTTTTTCTATGACGTAGAAGGCAATCTTTCTTTCGATTTCCTCATCAATCACCACGCTGGAGTGGATCTTTCCGGTGCCGTGGCACACGGGACACTGCTCCGAGGTGTTGATTTCCGTCACGGGCCTTATCCGCTGCCGGGTTATCTGCATAAGCCCGAACTTTGTGAGCGGAAGCACGTTGTGCTTGGCCCTGTCATTTTCCATAAGTTCCTGCATATACTTGTGGAGGGCGTTCTTGTGGTCATTGGATTCCATATCTATGAAGTCCACAATCACTATTCCTCCCATATCACGGAGCCTGAGCTGACGCGCTATTTCTTCTGCGGCTATCTTGTTTACCTCGAAGGAGTTCTCCTCCTGGTCCGAGGTCTTGGTCCTGATGCCGCTGTTTACGTCAATGACGTTCAGCGCTTCCGTGGTTTCGATCACCAGATATGCGCCCTGCCTCATGGGAACCACCTTTCCGAAGGAGCCCTTTATCTGCCTTGTGACCTCAAAGTGGTCGAAGATGGGCTGCTTGCCTTCATAGAGGTGGACTATCTTTTCCTGCTCCGGGGATATCAGGGAGACATACTTCCGGGCTTCTTCGGCCACCCGCTCATCGTTGATCCAGATATTGGAGAAGGAGTCGTTGAGAAGGTCCCTCAGGACGGTAGTTGTCTTGCTGTATTCCGTGAAGAGCAGTTGGACGTTTTTGGAAGTGGCGATCTTTTTCCAGGAACCCTCCCACTTCTCTATGAGGGATTCCGTCTCACCCACAAGGGTGGCGGCGTTCTTGCCCTCAGCGGCGGTGCGTATGATTGCACCGTAATTCTTGGGGAGGATGCTCTTTACAAGTGTCTCAAGTCTACGTTTCTCTTCCTTGCCGGCAATCTTCTGGGAGATTGACACCTTTGAGGCGAAGGGGAGAAGTACAATGTTTCTTCCTGCCAATGAAATTTCCGCGGTAAGTCTTGATCCCTTGGTGGATATGGGCTCCTTTACTATCTGGGCCACTATCATCTGGCCGGGCCTGAGGATTTCCTCTATGCGCCCCTCCTTTGGAAGAGGGTCACCTGTCCTGATTCCGGAGTACAGGTCCTTCAGGTTTGTGTTCTGGTTGGACTCCCGTACAAATTGGTCGAAGGCGTGGAAATACAGACCAAGGTCCAGGTAATGTATGAAGGCTTCCTTTTTGTCGCCGATATCCACGAAGGCAGCATTGAGATTGGGGAGGATCTTTTTCACCCTTCCAAGGTGAACGTCTCCTACGGTGAACTTGTTCCCAGTGCTGGACTCTGCAGAGTACTCTATCAGCCGGTGATTTTCCATCAGGGCGATATGTACCTGAGTTGGCGTTACGTCAACAATTAAATCCTTGTCCGGTTTTGTAGGGCCTTCCATTTGGAAATTATTGGTTTAAAAAAAGGGCTTTGCGAATCACTCCGCAAGCCCTTAACTTTAAGAAGTTGTTACTTCTTCTTGTGGCGGTTCTTGCGCAAGCGCTTCTTGCGCTTGTGCGTTGCCATCTTGTGCCGTTTATGCTTCTTACCGTTAGGCATAATTAATAAGTTGTTTAAGATTATTTCTCCTTAACAGCGTTGACAAACGTCTTGGCGGGCTTGAAAGCAGGAATGTCGTGGGCGGGGATGGTCATAGTGGTCTTGCGGGTAATGTTGCGCGCGGCCTTCTGAGCACGGTGCTTGATGATGAAGCTGCCGAATCCACGAAGATAAACGGGGTTACCTGCCACCAGTGATTCCTTCACAACCTCTGTGAAATTCTCAACAACTGCAAGTACCGTTGCCTTTTCAATTCCTGTAGCCTTTGCTACTTCGTTTACAATCTCTGCCTTAGTCATAGTTATTAAGTTTTAAATTTAGGGTTTCCCGAATAACTCGGCAAAATTAGGTATTTTATTCTTAAAATCAAAATGATAGAGCAAAATTTATTCTTGGCACGGAGATTGACCATATAGGGACCGGGACCATTGTGTCCATAAAGTATGACATTTTGGCAGATATTATGAAATTACAAGATATGATTGGCGCCCAGGCGGGCGTGGAAGTGAACATAATGCCGGTTGTGGGAGATGCCGGATCACTTAATTTCAACCCGGCGGAAATCCCGCCCACTATCCCCCTGTTGCCCCTTCGGAACGCCATAGTGTTCCCCGGGACGGTATTCCCAGTCACGGTGGGCAGGGAAAAATCCATCAAACTGGTGGAGGCTGTTGAAGGAGGCAGCGGCTGGCTTGCGGCTGTCCCCCAGATGGACGTTGCCGTAGAAGACCCCACGGAGAGCGACCTCGCCCCCCGCGGCACCGTCTGCAAACTCATAAAAACCCTTGAGATGCCTGACGGCACCGTCACCGCCATCCTTCAGGGCGCATCCCTCTGCCGCATTGAAGAGGTTGTCAGTTACGACCCCTACATCACCGCGCGTGTCACCTGCCTTGAGGAGTTCTTGCCAAAGGATGCCGATGAAAGGGAACTCCACGTGCTCTCGGAATCCCTCAAGGAGAAATCGGCCACCATTGTAAAAACCTCATCCTTTGCGCCAAAGGAGGCGGTGGGGGCCCTGAGGAGCATCGACAACTTCCATTTCCTGGTGAATTTCATCGCCACCACCATAGAGACGGAGAACTTCTCGGAACGCGCCGCTCTTCTTGACATAGAGAACATCTACCTCCGTGGCCTGGAACTTCTGAAGGTGCTTGACACCCAGATCCAACTCATCCAGATAAAGCAGGAGATAAACCAGAAGGTCAAAACTGACATAGACCAGCAGCAGAGGGAGTACTACCTCAACAACCAGCTCCGCACCATCCAGGAGGAACTTGGTATGGACGAAGGCGAGGAAATGGAGAAGATGAGAAGGAGGGCCGATGAAAAGAAGTGGTCAAAGGAAGTGCGCGCCATCTTTGACAAGGAGATGAGCCGCCTTGAGAAATTCAACCCCACTTCCCCGGATTACAGCATCCAGCTCAACTTCCTCCAGTTTATGCTGGACCTTCCCTGGGGAGAGATGTCTGACGACAACCTTGACCTTGGCAACGCCCAGAACGTTCTGGACGAGGACCACTTTGGCCTTGAGCAGGTTAAGGAACGTATCATAGAATACCTTGCAGTGCTTAAACTCAATGGCAATATGAAATCCCCCATCCTGTGCCTCTGGGGCCCTCCCGGAGTGGGAAAGACATCCCTCGGAAAGTCCATCGCAAGGGCCCTCGGCCGCAAATACATTCGCATCTCGCTTGGCGGCATGCACGACGAAGCGGAGATCCGCGGTCATCGCAAAACCTATGTGGGAGCCCTCCCAGGCCGTATCCTCAGCGGAATCCAGAGAGCCGGAACCTCCAACCCAGTGATCGTGCTGGACGAGATTGACAAACTGTCACAGGATTTCAAGGGAGACCCTTCAAGCGCCCTCCTTGAGGCCCTGGACCCGGAGCAGAACAACGCCTTCCACGACAACTACCTGGACATTGACTACGACCTGTCCAACGTCCTTTTCATCACCACGGCAAACGGCATAGGGACCATCCAGCCCGCCCTCAAGGACCGTATGGAGATGATAAACGTGAGCGGTTACCTGGCCGAGGAAAAACTCCAGATCGCAAAGATGTACCTTGTCCCCAAGCAAACCCGCGAGCACGGACTGAAGGCCG
Organism: Bacteroidales bacterium; assembly: GCA_017451395.1. GTDB lineage: Bacteria > Bacteroidota > Bacteroidia > Bacteroidales > UBA932 > Cryptobacteroides. Next base: position 57,218 of record JAFSPR010000099.1, on the reverse strand, counting down.
ATGAACTGAGCATTTCCGACGAAGCAATCAAGGAAATAATCGACAAGTACACCCACGAGAGCGGTGTCCGCGGCCTTGAGAAGCAGATAGCGAAGATTGCCCGCGTAACCGCAAAGAAGATTGCCATGAACGAGGACCGTCCCGCCTGCGTAGGGCCTGAGCACCTCCGCGAATACCTTGGCCTCCCCACCTGCTTCCACGACGACGTAAAGGGCAACGAAGGCCCCGGCGTGGTCACGGGCCTCGCCTGGACGGAAATGGGAGGCGAGATCCTCTTCGTGGAAAGCCAGGTATCGGCCGGGAAGGGAAACCTCTCAATGACCGGAAACCTTGGGGACGTGATGAAGGAGAGCGCCCAGATTGCCTGGCAGTACATAAAGGCCCATCCTGAACTGGCCGATATGACAACGGAGCAGTTCATGGCAAAGGACATCCACGTCCATGTGCCGGAGGGCGCAGTGCCCAAGGACGGCCCGTCCGCAGGTATAACGCTGGTTTCTTCAATTGTTTCCGCACTCCGCGGCCAGGCGCCAAAAACAGGCTATGCAATGACCGGAGAAATGACCCTGAGGGGGCGTGTGCTGCCGGTTGGAGGCATCAAGGAGAAGATCCTTGCGGCCAAGCGCGCGGGCGTGCATACCATTATTATATCTGAAGAAAACAGAAAAGATGTTGAAGATATAAAGGAAATTTACGTAAAAGGTCTTACCTTTGTCTATGTAAAGACTATTGCCGATGTAATTGCGGCAATCTTTTAGACAATGGACGTAAAGATAGAGAATAGCTGGAAAAGCGCACTTGCCGAAGAGTTCGGGAAACCGTACTTTGAGCAGTTAGTGCGCTTTCTGCATGGTGAGAAGCGGGCCGGGAAGGTGATATACCCTCCCGGGCCTTCCATTTTCAGGGCCTTCGACCTTACTCCCCTGCCGGATGTGAAGGTGGTTATCCTTGGGCAGGACCCCTACCACGGCCCCGGGCAGGCCATGGGCCTTTCCTTCTCCGTCCCTGACGGCATTCCTGCTCCCCCGTCCCTGAAGAATATCTTCCAGGAAATTGAAACGGACCTTGGAGTGAAGATGAGCGGCCGCCCCAACCTTGAGGGCTGGGCACGCCAGGGGGTGCTCCTCCTCAACAGCGTCCTTACCGTAGAGGCAGGGCAGCCCACATCCCACAGCCGCATAGGCTGGATGGAGTTTACTGACGCCGTAATCCGCACCATATCGGAGCGCCGTGAAGGCGTTGTGTTCCTCCTGTGGGGCAGGTTCGCGCAGGAGAAATCGGCTCTCATTGACACCACAAAGCACCACGTGCTTATGGCGGCGCACCCCTCTCCCCTCGCCCGCGGGGCCTTCTTCGGCTGCAGGCATTTTTCAAAAGCAAACCAGATCCTTATCTCCGAGGGTCTTGAACCCATACAATGGCAATTATGAAACGAATAGCACTTTTCCCCGGATCTTTCGACCCCTTCACCGCAGGTCATCTCAACATCCTGAGGCGTGCCCTCACCATGTTCGACGAAGTTGTGGTGGCAGTGGGCATCAACCAGGACAAGAGGGGCTTCTTTGATATGCCAAAGCGCCTTCAGATAATAAACCAGGCCACTTCCGGCATCCCCGGAGTGTCCGTGATCCAGTACGACAGCCTCACAATAGACCTTTGCCGGAAACTGGGAATAAGGCACATCGTTCGCGGCGTGCGCAATATGATAGACTTTGAGACGGAGCGTTCCATCGCCGATGCTAACCGCCGCCTGGCTCCGGACATAGAGACCATCATCATCCCTACTGCGCAGGAATTTGCGCATATCTCGTCATCGGCCGTGAGGGATATCCTCAAGCACGGCGGAGACTATTCCGCATTCATTCCAAAGGGGGTAAAGTTATGAAAAAGTTTATCCTGGCTATATGTGCGGGCATCATCGCCCTTGGAGCGCGGGCCCAGGAGTATCCTGAACTGGGCGCCAAACTGGAGCAGTATTTTGCGGCGCTTGCCGGAGAACCCGTGAGCGTGCAGAACAACGAGTGCGACTTCCTCATTGAGTCCTGCCGTGACTCACTTGTGCGCCAATACGTGGCCCTGAAAATCTATGACCACTATCTCCGTTCCAAGATTATGGGAGATGACGCAGTTGCGGTACACGTTGCAGATAAATGGTTCCTCTCCGGAAAGGTTAAGATGCATTCCGACGAGGATTTACGGAATGCCGATATCTACGCCACCTTCAACCGCGGTTCTCTGATTGGCCAGCAGGCGCCGGCAGCCACCCTGAAAGACCGCTCCGGAGCCGTCGTAAGCGTTCCCGTGAAAGGAGAATACACAGTCCTTTACTTCTATGCGCCTGACTGCAGCACCTGCAAGGCTACATCGGCCGAACTAAAGAAACTGGCCGATTCCGGAGAATACGCTTTCCGCCTTGTGGATGTGAACGTCAACAATCCCGGCCCGGACGAAGACTGGCAGATGAACTACGGCGTGCTTAAAACCCCGTGGATGTTCCTGATCGGCCCTTCCGGAAAGATCCTTGGCCGCGGGCTTGACGTCCCGTCTCTCAGGATGCTGCTTGGGCGGGAGTTCTCCACCGGCACTTACGTCTATGGCTCCGACATCCAGATGGAGCGCTACGCCCAGATGTTCGATGCCTACGGAGACACCCTCAAAGTGTCTGACGTCCTTGATGTGGCCGATTACCTTGCCGCCCGCACCTTCGGGGAAGGAGACATAGATTCCTTCAAGCAGGTGGAGGGAGACCTCCTTTACTTCCTCGCCGGCCGCCGGGAAGAGGTTTACAAGGACGCTATAATCCCATTCAGGGACAAGTTCCTGAACGTTCCGGACGTATGGACGGAGCCTTCCGATACGGCAAACGTGATATCCCTGGGGCATTTTCTTGCCGATGTGACGTCCCGCACTCCGGTAGGGAGCCGCGTCCCTGACCTAAAGGTTCCGGGAGTTCTCCGCAGAAAGCCCTGCCTTTTTGCCCGGGATGGCAGGGAAGGAGAGTTCGCGCTCAGGAAACTGAAGGGAAAGCCCGGATACGTGGTGTTTTACACCGGCGGCTGCAATGCCTGCAAGGAAACCCTTGACGATGTTGCCGCGCTCATTGTTTCCAAGCCCAGGGCGCGCGTGCTTCTTGTAGATATGGATGACCTTATGTCCTCCAACCCCACCCTTGCGGAAACCCTTCTGGAGACCTTTGACCTTACCGCAATGCCGTTTATCCTGGAACTGGACAGGAAGGGTAACATTATCCACAGGTACGTGGATCTAAGCAAATAGAGTTATGGCCCGCAGAAAGAAAATACCGGGTGTGGATCCCCTCTACCTTGAGAAGCAGAGAGAGATGCTCTTAAGACGCAACCGCCACGTGCTTCTTTTCAACGACTCCGAGATGGCGGCCATAGACGAGTACTGCTCCCGCTTTGGCGTCCGCTCCCGCAGCGCCCTTTTCAGGGAGGCCATAATGTCAAAAGTTCTCTCGGAACTGGAGGAGAACCATCCTACTTTGTTCTAGATATATTGTTTTGCAAAACATGGACAACTACAGGCAAATAGACCTTTCGGCCTGGACAAAAACAGGCGAAGGCGGTAATGGAAGCACCTATGAGAACCCGGAGCAGCCGGAGGTACTCCTGAAGGTTAACAAAGCGGGGCTGAATAGCCTTGAAACGGTCAAGAGCGAATATGACCTGTCCACTTCCGTGGCGGCCCTTGGCATAAGTACGCCCGGGATGAATGAGATTGTACGTGTGGGAGACGCCTACGCCACAATCATGGAGCGAATCAAGAACAAGAAGTCCATCTTCCGGATTTGCCACGATGAGCCTGAGCGCATAGAGGAAATGGCCCGGCTTTTCTGCAAGCGTGGAAAAGAACTGTGGGCTACGCCATGCAATGCTTCTGCATTTCCCGCCCGAAAGAAAACGGCGCTGGAAGGGCTTGAGATATCCGGCTATTTCGGCAAAAAGAATATTGAGATTCTCCGTGCTTTCATTAATGCCGTGCCGGAGGGTACAGGCTGCGTACACGGAGACTTCCAGCCCGGGAATGTGATTGTTTCCGGAGACAAGTATTACTGGATAGACCTTGGACGGTTCTCTTGGGGGAATCCCATGTTCGATATCGGCCACCTTTATTTGTCATGCGTTGTGTACGCTTCCCAAAAACAGGCCCAGAACATCTTCCACATGGATGAAAAGCAGCTTAACCTCTTCTGGGATGCCTTTGCAACGGCCTATACCGGGAAAAAGGACCATGCCGAATTCGACCGTGAGGCCGCCCGGTTTGGCGCCGCAGACCTTGCCGTGAGGGCTTATTACCAGAAGCCCTCAATCCTGCACAAGGTATTTTTCCGGATTATCATGAACCGGCTTATCAAGAATTTTGAAAAGTGATTTTCCAGCCAGATGCTGCATTCACAGTCACAAGTCCGTGGAGAACAGTTCCTTCCTGTAAAGGGCATAGTCAATGCCCGTGCCTCTATCCCAATATGGACCTTATAGATGAAAAATGGGGCTCTATGCACGCCTACCTTACCGGTCCGCTGGGCCTCAGGGAGGCCGATATCGAAAAGATGAAAGCAAGGTACCTCAAATAGAGTATTTCAGTTTCAAAAAAAACTAGTATCTTTGCATCCCGGAATTGAACTGTGGTGTAATGGTAGCACTAGGGATTTTGGTTCCCTCAGTCAGCGTTCGAATCGCTGCAGTTCAACAAAAAAGACTCCTTGACGGAGTCTTTTTTGTTGAACCGTTATCGTTTGCGTGGCCGGAAGAGGGCTGCGGCGGCAAGGAGGAGGAAAAGGAACACGGATACGCGGCCCACAATGTCTCCGTAGCGTACAAAGAAGGTTTCACCGTCAAGAAGTTTCACACAGCCGGAAAGGACGGCCTGCCGCCACCAGGGAGTGCGGTCAAGCACGCGGCCTGAAGGGTCTATGACGGCCGATATTCCGGTATTGCCGCAGCGTGCAACGTAGCGGCGGGTTTCAATGGCGCGGAGGCGGCTGTAGGAGAAATGCTGCTTATAGCCGGGAGTGTTCCCCCACCAGGCGTCGTTGGTGATTACGGTAAGGAGCATGGCACCCTTACGTACATAACCGGCGCAATACTCTCCGTACACGGACTCGTAGCAAACCGCCACACCTACGGGGACATCATTCACGTGAAGGCAGGATATCTCCTTCTGCCCCACGCATTTACCCATAAGGTTTCCGCCAAGGAGTTTCTCCAGAGGAACAAAGAACTTGGGGTAAGGAGTAAGTTCAGTCCCCACCACCAGTTTTGACTTATGGAAGAGTTCATACCGCCCGGTAGTGTCCGTTGCAACCGCAGTATTGTGGCTGGTAAGCCATACGTGACGGCCATCGGAATCGGCCTTCCCCTGGTCGTAGGAAAGGATGGAAGGCGCGGAATATGAGACGTTTACGTCATAGGCCGATGCCCCGAAGATAAGCGTTGCGTCCGGATGCTCACGGAGCCAGGCCTGATAACGCTGGAAACTCCTCTGCCCACGGACGTTATCCAGCATAAAATACCCTGTGAAGGTTTCAGGGGCAAGGATGAGGCAGGGGCCGTCTGGGACGCCGGCGCTGTCCAGAAGGTGAAGGAAACGGGCGTCCTGCTCTTCCTGCGTAAGCGCCCCGAACTTCTCATAGGGGTCAAGGTTTGGCTGCCCGGCCATAACCTGTAGGGAAGGCGCATCCAAAGGGTCCTCCCAGCGGAGGCATGAGGACCAGATCATCGGCCCGAACACTACCAGCGCAAGCCCGGAGAATGCCGCAATGCGGGCCTTCAGGTTCCACCCGCCCATACGGCCGTCGGAGAGGGCAACCATTATGCCGAATACGGCAAGGTTTGCCGACAGCACCCACAGCGAGCCGCCAAGTTGACCAAGGACGGAATACCACTGGATAAGGCCGGTAGTTTCCGCAAAGGCGTTGCCAAGCACCAGCCAAGGCCACGAAATCTCCGCCACTGATAGGTAGTACTTCTCCCAGGCCAGCCAGGCCGCCGCCAGATATATATAGGGAAGCACACCGCCCGTGCGGCGCTTCACTATGCGGAAACTCTCAAATACAAGGCTCATCTGGATGGCATTGGCAAGGATTGCGAACACCGCCCCTCCAACCGTTGCGCCGGCAACCCACCACGTTGTGACGGCATTCCAGAGCACAAATGCAAGATAATGCCACCAGAAGAACCGGCGTGTTTTCCACTCCGTAGCCAGCCGCTCCATAATAAGCAGCGGCACAAAGCCCAGAAGCGCCGTCCAGCCCATATGAGGGACCAGCCACGGGATGCTCATAAGGACCGTGAAGGCCAGGGTAAGCCCTGCAAATATGCCGGTGCGGTTTTTCATAACAAACAAAGTTATGAATAATTTTCGTAAATTTGTGGGTTAAACAGAACAAACTATGGCTTTCAAGGATAACTGGATTTTAAAGAACCTCATAGGTGCAGTGATATTCTTCGTGCTGCTTCTTGTAGGAGCGGCCGTGGGGCTCAACCTTATCACCCGTCATGGAAAGACCGTGACCGCCCCGGATTTCACTAACCTCAGTCTTACAAGGGCCGATTCCCTTGCCAAGGCCGGCGGCGTGGGCATAAAGGTGGTGGATTCCGTCTTTGTGAAGCGCCTTCCCGGCGGTGTGGTTTACAGGCAGAACCCCAAGGCCGGGGCAAAGGTGAAGAAGGGCCGCAGCATCTTCCTTACCATCAATTCCGTTGTGCCCAGAAAGGTTGTGATGCCTAATCTATACGGTTATTCCGTAACCGAAGCCCGCGCGGAACTTAAGAATCGCGGCCTTAACATAGGGAAACTCAATTACGTGAGGGACATAGCCACCAACACCGTCCTGGGCCAGTACTGCGACGGCCGTGAACTTGCCGCCGGAGACCTTGTGGTCAATGGATCTGACATAGACCTCAAGGTTGGAGTGGGCAGTGAAGAAAACACTACCGTGGTGCCCCGTGTCATCGGTATGAAATACGTTAGCGCCGTAGACGCTATCCACGACCGCTTCCTCAATACCGGCAAGGTTACCTTCGATCCCAACATCAAAACCTACGCAGACTCCGTGGACGCAGTGGTCTACAGGCAGGACGCCATTGGCGCCACAAAGAGCCTTGGCTCTTCCATAAACATCTACCTCACCCTTGATCACTCCAAGCTACCCGCCCAATGATAGACCACAACACTGAATCTGTGCGCCAAGCCGCTCTGCAGAGCGGCCGGCCGGAGGCCGCGGGGGATAATAGGGGGCAGAGCCCCCTCAGAGAAGAGATTGAGCGCGGGGATGAGGAGACGGAGATGTTTGAACATTTCCGGATTTTGGTGGACAAGGGCCAGGAACCGGAAAGGATAGACAAATTCATAGCGTCGCATCAGGAAGACACTTCCCGTAACAGGGTTCAGCAGGCAATAAAACTTGGCTATGTGCTGGTCAATGACAAACCCGTCAAGGCCAACTACATTGTGCGTCCCTGTGATGTTGTGAAGTTTGTAATGCCATATGAGAGAAGGGGCGCCGAGATACTTCCGGAGAACATTCCGCTTGACATCACGTATGAGGACGATGACGTTCTGGTAGTGAATAAACCCGCCGGAATGGTGGTCCACCCCGGGCACGGCAACTACAACGGCACCCTTGTAAACGCCCTTGCATATTACCTGCACCTCAGCCCTGACGTGGAGGATGAAAGGATGGGCGTTCTTGTGCACCGAATAGACAAGGACACCAGCGGGCTTCTGGTCATTGCGAAGAACCCGGCTGCGCAACTCAATCTGGCCGACCAATTCTTCGTCCACTCCATAGACCGCATCTACACGGCTGTGGTCTGGGGCAACATCCAGGAGGATGAGGGAACAATTGAAGGAACTATCGGCCGGGACCCCAACGACCGCCTCCGCTTCCGCGTGTATGATGACCCTGAAAAGGGCAAGTGGGCCGTCACCCACTGGAGAGTCCTTGAACGCTATGGCTTCATCACTGTGGTTGAATGCCGTCTGGAAACAGGACGCACGCACCAGATCCGTGTGCATATGTCTTCCATCGGCCATCCTCTTTTCAATGATGAGCGCTATGGCGGCTCTGAGATACGTCAGGGCACCATCTACTCCAAATACAAGCAGTTTATCCAGAACTGTTTTGCGCTGTGTCCCCGCCAGGCGCTCCATGCGCGTACCCTTGGGTTCACGCACCCCGTCACCGGAGAGCGCCTGAACTTTGAGGCCCCCCTGCCCGAAGATATGCAGGCGCTTATCTCCAAGTGGAAAAACTACCTGGCTGCTAAATAACTATCGCTCAGCACTTTACACATATTCGGGTGCACCTGCAGGTGCACCCGCTTATTCACAACACGCTGTGTATAAAACACTTACCTGCCAGCCGCGTCTCGTCGCAGGTCACAGGGCAAAGTGTCGCAGGTCCAGCCACTTTTCGTCGCAGGTCTGCATTTTTGGCGTCACCTGCGACGCAAATCGGCCACAGGAGCAAAAAAACGTCGCAGGTCCGCCCTATTTTGCAGACCTGCGACACTTTAACGTCTAACCTGCGATGCGCGCGCCTAGAACGGACGTCTGCCGCCGGGGCCGCCGCCCATACGGCCGCGCATCTGCTCACCGGCCTTGCCGAAGTTGCCGAAGCGCCAGGTGAAGGACAGCATAATGTATCGGCCCAGAGTGTTGTTGCGAACTTCCTGATGGTAGTTGGCGGTATCCGTAACGGTGAGGTTCTTGGCCTGGTCAAGGATGTCGTAGGCCTTGAGGGATATGGTTCCGCGGCGCTTGAAAACCTGCTGGGATACGGAAGCGTTCCACACAAACTCAGAAGGCTGGTCCGTGGTGTAGCCCCTGTACCAGTTGTAATTGGCATCGGTGGACACCTCGAAGCCGCTCTGGCCAACGGTCCACTTGAAGGAACCGCTCACCTGGTTGGCCCAGGTGGCATCAACCGCCGCCTGAACGGTGTACCAGGGCTTGGACATGCGCGTGCGGCCGCTGAGCATAACCTCAACGTCGTCTGAACGGTACGTTGCGCGGAGCCTCTCCGTGAATCCAAAACTGCGGGTGGTGTTGTCAAGGAAGTCCGTGGCCCACGCGGAATTCATCTTGCCGGATTCGTCAAAATAGTTGCCGTGGAAGGCATCATATGAGAACTCCGCCTTTGACTCGTCGTAGTAAGGGCTCATATCCAGGGACGCTGCGCCGATAAAGCTTCCGCTCTTGGAATAAGTGAGGCGCAGCATGTTGGAGATGGAGAAGTTTGACTTTGCGATGGGTGCGTTTACCATGAAGCGGATGTTGCCGTTGAAGGAGTCCCGGCCATTGACAGGCAGAGAGAACGTGCGGCCCGCGGTGTCGTACCAGATTGCGCTCACAATGGGATTCTGGGTATAGTTTCCCTCAACATGCAGGCGCATGGTGAAGAAGGTCTTCTTGTTGGAGTACTCGAGGTCACTGCGCAGCCCGTGATTGAAGTACGGGGTAAGATAGGGATTACCAAGAGATACTGCCAGAGGGTTGGTATTGTCTGCCACCGGCATGAGCTGGGAAGTAGATGGCTGAGCCGAACGGCCCCAGTAGAACAGGCGGACGTTGGAATTCTCCGTGAAGTCGTAGAACAGCATGGCACGCGGAGCCACGTTCCAGATAACGCCGGGCTTGTACTCGCGGTCGTTGGTCTTGTTGTAGGTATCGGTAGGAATGACGCCAGCACCAAGCTGTGCGCGGAGTTTGTCGTTCTGGTACATGAACGCCAGGCCGATATTATGCGTCAGTGACCTGTTTAGAATACTGTTGGAGTAGGTGTCGTCCTTGGTCTCTCCGGGCATGAGGTATTTCATGGGGTCAGAAGCGGCCCTCAGGGCATCCAGAGTGGCGAATTCCGACACATACTCATAGGGATTGGCGCTGTTGAAGACATCCTTCACGGAAGTGGACTGGTTGAAGTTGACGTTGTAGCTTCCTTCCATGTAGAAGTTCCCGCCAAGAGGCTCAGTATAAACCAACCGGCCTCCCACGGCGCGGGTGCGGGACTCCTGGGCGATACGCTGGTTCACGAAGGTACTGCCGGTAGGATCTACGCTTTCATCGGCCCCGAACAGCGTATTGGTGATGGACTGGTTGTAGCCTCCAAGGGTATTGTTGGAGATGTTCCAGTTCACGTTGAGGGATATTGTCCGGCCCGGGATTCCAAGCCTCTGGCGGAGGAGGGCCCATCCCCTGGTCTGCCAGTTTTTGTTGGCACCGGAGTTATTGGTGTAACCGCTGTTGGTTCGGCCGATTGACCCGTCAAGGGCCTGGGTACGGGTGTCAAACAGGGACTGCTGCAGGTAGTTTCCCCGGCCGAAGTTGAACTGGGGCTCGATGAGAAGCGATGTATTCTCTGAGAACTTGTGCTCCATCCTTATGCCGAAGCGGTGACCGTCCGTGAAACGGTTGCTGAAGCCGTCCGTTGAAGAGATGAGGGTGGTGCCGTCCGTGCGGTAAGTCTCCTTGTAGGTTTCTTCCAGCACATCCGTCACCGTACCGTTGTAAAGGTAGTTGGCGCCAAGTTCCATCTTTTTGTCGAAGAGGTCGAAAACGCCGTTGGCGCCGCCCATCCAGGAGGTGATGATGCCGTTGGAGTTGCCCCATCCACCGCCGCCGCGGCCCATTCCGCCGCCACCTCCCATCATGGAGTTCATCATGGAGCCTGCAAGGTCATTGAATCCACGGTTGTTGGTGTTGTTGGCGTTTGCAATCACGCTTATCTGGCTGTCTTCGGCAAAACGGCCGCCCATGAAGGCTCCCTGCCAGCGGATATGGTCCGCTACGGGAGTATACTGGCCTGACGAAGGGAGGTCGTAGCCGCCACCGGCCATGGCGTTACCAAATACGCCGTTCATCATGCCGGGCTTGACGCTGAGATCGATGACGGTTTCGTCCTCGCCGTCGTCTATCCCGGTGAATTCGGCCTGCTCACTCTTCTTTTTCACCACCTTCACCTTGTCCACTAGCTTGGCGGGGATGTTCTTGGATGCGAGCTGAGGGTCGTCCAGGAAGAAGGTTTTGCCGCCGATGGTGATTTTGGTGATGGTTTCTCCGTTGGCGGTGATGGTACCGTTTTCATCCACCTCCACGCCGGGAAGTTTCTTCAGGAGGTCTTCCAGGACGTTGTCATCGCTGATCTTGTATGAGGAGGCGTTATACTCTATGGTATCCTTCTTCACAATGATGGGGTTACCCGTTGCAGAAACCGACGCAGCGTCAAGGGCCTGGGCATCAAGTTCCATCTTGATTGTGCCAAGGTCGGTGTCGGCCTTTACTTCCACCTCTTTCTCATAGGTGACGTAGCCCATTATTTCGGCCTTGAGGGTATACTTCCCTGCACGGACTTTTTCCACCACGCCATTGCCGTCGCTGTCTGTGAGGGCGTATTTCACCTGCCCTTTTTCAGGGGTGGCCGAAACTGTGGCAAACCCTACGGGCTCACCGTTAGATGCATCCTGAAGCTTCAGGGTGATTTTGTAATTTTGGGCAAAGAGAGTCCCTGCCGCCAAAAGAGCTGCCACTGCAGCTAACAACCTTCTAACCATAAGTTTACAATACACGTTCCGGGTTTTCTTTCAAAAACTGTTCCCAACCGCCTTTACCTTTGGCGGATTTTAGTGGCGAAGTTGTTTCATAGTGGTGGCAAAGGGCAATGGCAAGGGCGTCCGTTGCATCCAGATGCCGTGATTCAAGTTTCACGTTAAGGGTTTTTTCCAGCATCATCTGCACCTGCTCCTTGGAAGCGGCGCCGTTGCCTACAATGGCTTCTTTGGCTTTTCTGGGGGCGTATTCCGTAACGGACTGCACGCCGTATTCCAAGGCCGCGATCATGGCTGCTCCCTGGGCGCGTCCAAGTTTCAGGATCACCTGCGCGTTCTTGCCGTAGAACGGGGACTCAATGGCGAGTTCCGTGGGGCCATAACTTTTGCAAACCTCTGAAATGCAGTCGTAGATGGCCTTGAGCTTTACATAGGCATCCTTTTCCTTGCGGATATCCAGGACACCCATGTCCACGTACTCGGCCTTTTTGCCTACGCTTTTGATTACGCCGAACCCCAGCAGCTGGGTGCCGGGGTCTATTCCAAGTATTACACGCTCTTTGTCCATTAAGGTACAAAGATAGCAATTTTTTTAGTCTATCCTGTCAAATCCGGTGTAAGGACGGAGGCACTCAGGGATCTCGATGTAGCCATCCTTCTGGTTGTCTTCCAGAAGGGCTGCAACTACGCGGGGAAGAGCCAGGGAACTGCCGTTGAGGGTGTGTGCAAGCTGCATCTTGCCGTCTGCGTCCTTATAGCGGCACTTGAGGCGGTTGGCCTGGTAACTCTCAAAGTTGGAAACTGAGGAGATCTCCAGCCAGCGGCCCTGGGCTGCGCTCCAGAGTTCGAAGTCGTAGGTGATGGCCGATGTGAAACTCATATCACCGCCGCAGAGCCTGAGGATGCGGTACTTGAGGCCAAGTTCGTTAACAAGGCTCTCTACGTGCGCCACCATCTCATCAAGGGCTGCATAACTGTTCTCCGGCTTCTCTACGCGAACAATCTCCACCTTGTCAAACTGGTGCAGGCGGTTAAGGCCCCTCACGTCCTTGCCGTAGGAACCGGCCTCACGGCGGAAGCAGGGAGTGTATGCGGTAAGTTTCTGGGGGAAGTCATCTGCGCCCAGGATAACGTCACGGAAGATATTGGTGACGGGAACCTCTGCGGTGGGGACCATATAGAAGTTGTCCACGGTAGCGTGGTACATCTGGCCTTCCTTGTCGGGGAGCTGGCCCGTGCCGAAACCGGAAGCGGCATTTACCATCACAGGGGGCTCAACCTCCTTGTATCCGGCTGCGGTGTTGCGGTCCAGGAAGTAGTTGATGAGGGCCCTCTGGAGTTTTGCGCCCTTGCCCTTATAGACGGGGAAACCGGCGCCGGTGATCTTTACACCAAGGTCGAAGTCTATGATGTCATACTTCTTCGCAAGTTCCCAGTGAGGAAGGGCGTTTTCGGGGAGTTTGACCTCGGGGCCGCCCATCTTCACAACCAGGTTGTCCTCTGCGCCTGCTCCTTCCGGAACAAGGTCACAGGGAAGGTTGGGAAGGAGGACAAGTTTGTCCTGGAGGGCGGCGGCGTTTTCATCGGCCTCCTTAAGGAGTTCCTGTGAACGGGCCTTGAGGGCTGCAACCTCTGCCTTTGCGGCTTCGGCCTCTTCCTTCTTTCCTTCCTTCATGAGCTGGCCGATTGCTGCCGCGGCCTTCTTCTGCTGGCCGAGGAGGGCGTCGGACTCCTGCTGGATGGCTTTACGGCGGTCATCCATCGCTATTACGTCCGCAACAATCTCACGGGCGTCGAAATGCTTTTTTGCAAGTTTCCGGATAACCAGTTCCGGATCTTCGCGTAAGGTTTTGAGTGTAAGCATATTTTTCAATAATAAAGGAGGACCGTACTAGTCCTCCTTGATTAACTGTTTCCCCAGCGGCTAGTTCTCAAAGGGAACTACGCTCACGAAGGATTTGTCGTCACGCTTGCGGGTGAACTTGACTGTGCCGTCAATAAGGGCATAAAGGGTGTGATCCTTGCCCATACCCACATTAAGACCAGGGTTGTGCTGAGTACCGCGCTGACGCACGATAATGTTTCCTGCCTTTACGACCTCTGCGCCGAACTTCTTGATGCCAAGACGTTTGGAATGACTCTCACGGCCGTTCTTTGAACTGGATTGACCTTTCTTGTGTGCCATAATCTTCTGTCTTTAAAAAGTTAAGCGATAGCGTCGATGTGGATCTTGGTGAGCTTCTGACGGTGACCGTTCAGAGTCTGGAATCCCTTGCGACGGATTTTCTTGAATACGAGCACTTTCTTTGCTTTGGCGTCATCGTCAAGGACGGTAGCCTTCACAACTGCTCCCTCTACATACGGAGTTCCAACCTTTACGGCGCCTTCTGCATCAATGAGAAGAACCTTGTTGAACTCTACGGATTCTCCGTTCTTTGCCTGGAGGCGGTTTACGAAGATATCCATTCCAGCCTCTACTTTGAACTGCTGGCTTGCAATGTCTACGATTGCGTACATTGTACTAAAAAACTTATTAAAAGTTTGAGCCTGAGGCGTCTGGACCTTCCCAGCACTTACCCTTGCCTTTCAGCCGTTAAAAATTGGGACTGCAAAGATAGTGTTTTTTTGTCAAATTGCAATAGATGAATAAGAAAAAACCCTAATCCTTCATCTCAAAGTAGTACTTGCGCACCCAGTATTCGAAGAGGGGGTCTTCCAGGACGGGGTTGTCATTCTGGTCCAGCATTATCACCTCTTTCTTCATAAGGGCTTCCTTCACCCTTTTCACATTGGCCGATGAATTGAGCCCGTATTTACGGATCACCTCAGACGCGCTGAAGCGGGTAACTCCGTCAAGCGTGGCCTTGAGGAGACTCACCTGATGCGTTGTGAGGCTGTTCATGATGCCGCGGAAAGAAGGCTCGTGGATACTCACAAGACCCTCCAGGGCCTCAACCAGGAGCGGCTCCATAATGTAGCCGCGGCTAAGGGAATCGGCAATGGCGATGAGGTGATTGATGTACCAGAGGTGCCCGCGGAAGAGATTGTACACTCCCTGCAGGAGACGCTTTTCCACCACCTTTCCGCTGGAAAGGAACCCGCGGTGAAGATGCTCCGTCACTTCCTCCTCCGGCGCCAGGGAAAGCTTCACCCTCTCCACGCGGCGGCTGAAAAGGACGCTCCCCGTGAAGATGTCGCTCATTGCATTCACGGCGCTGCCGGAGAAGATGAAGGAGAAGTTCCTCCCCTTCTGCTCCTTGATAACGGCGGCAAGTGGCCTTAAGATTGCATCAGGGTCCTCCAGATTGCCTATGCAGTGGAACTCCTCTATGATAAGGATCATCTTCTGCTGCCGGGAATCGGCCACGGCAAAAGGAAGGCGCAGCATTGCAAGGGCGTCATTCTTGTCCAGTTCCCAGCCAAGGGAGACAGCCTGCCCGGTTTGCGTGAAATCATCCGCATCAAAGACAAAGTGCGTTCCCTGGAGATGCTGCTTCACAAGGGCTTCGTACTCCGCGGGGCTTGAGGCCACCATCTTGAGGACGGTAGATCCAAGCCGAAGGAGGAAATCCTCTTCTGTGCGGATATTCATGGCGCTGAACTGCCCCACGGCAAAGGTTTTGCCCGTTACCCTGAGGGAGAAAAGCGTTTGCTGGATGAGGGAGGTCTTGCCCGTCTTCGGGGGCTCGAAGATGGAGACGTGCTCTCCCTGGGAAAGGAGGTTCCCAAGGAGAGTCACGTCCTGTTTCCGGCCGATAAACTTGTTACCGGTCACATACTGCGAAAACGGGAACGGGGTGTCCATAGCGGTTATTCTGCAGGAGATTCCTCGGCTTCGACGAGCGCTTCGGCATCGGCCTCTACGGGTTCCTCAGCGGGAGCCACCTCCTCAACCGGGGCGGGCTGGTAGCGCTTGAGAGGGCTGGGGCACTTGGGTGCAAGGAAGTTAAACAGCCACAGGCACAGCAGGGCGGCTATGATGAGGCCGCAGAAGCAGCACCAGAAACGGCGGCGGTTACGGGCCTTGCGGGCGTTCTCGTCAACTGCGGTGAGTTTAGGGAACTTGGCCAGTGAAGTGAGGGTCTTGCCGAACTTGGTGTTCACAAGGGCCTTGGCGTTGATTGCCCAGCCATTTGCATTGAGGACGGGACCAAGGTCACGCCTGCGGAGTTTTCTCCAGGCGATGAACATTGAAGGACCGGAGATAAGGAGAAGGACCACTGCAATGATGATCAGAGCCTGCCACCAGGTAATGCCCTTCAGGGCGGCCACTACGCCTGCCAGGGCTGCACCGATAAGGCCCACGGCCATACCTACGGCGGCAAAGATACCTGCATATTTTGCAATGTCGAACGGAGCGGCGGGAGCCTTTCCGTCGGCGGCGGTATTGGTTGCGGCGGTAAGACCTGCCATGGATTTCTCGTTCTTCTCTGCGGCCTTCTTGTCAATTCGGTCGTTGATCATACGGGCAACCTTCTTGTAAGGGCTCCAGAAAGCCTGGCGCACGGAGATGGGGTTGTCAACTATTGCAATGACCTTTGCGGTGTAGTCATTGCCTTCGCGGTCATAGAACACGGCGTTCTTGCCTTCGCGGAGTCCGTCCACGTCACCGTCTGTGAGAACGGCGGCAATGTTGAAGGACTTGCCCAGTTTCTCACTGGTGCAGGCGCAGTAGAGGATGTACATTCCGCTGAGGGAGGAGATTTCCGGGGAGGGACCTGCAACCTTTACACAGAGGTCTGTGCTGCGCTGATCGATATACAGGCGTCCGGCCTGGAAGATGGCTTTCTTCTCAGGGTCGTAGAAATCGGCAAGGACAACATAGTTGTTCAGGAATCGGTAGAAGTTCTTGTACAGGTTCACAAGTTTACCCACCTCCTCGATTGAAAGGGCGTTGGCTTCTTCGGCCTTATCCTTCTCTATAAGTTCAAGGAGGGCGGCCTTCTTGTCTTCCTTGAGGATGGTCTCAATGCATTCAAGGCCAAGGGCTTCCACTTCCCCGCCCTTCTTTGCGCCAACCCACGCGCAGTACGGGCCGAACTTCCCAAGAATATCGTTCCAGGAGGCTTCGTCAAGTACCTTGGGGGCATCTACAAGAGCCTTCATGGCATCCACTGCGGCCTTCCATGCGGGATTCACTGCGTCAAGTTTCAGTTTTCCGTCCTTTGAAGGCTTTGCAAGGGGCTGAGCGCCAATCTGGTCCTGGGCGGCGGCAAGGTTGCCCTCTATTGCGGCAATCTTGTCCACGTTAACGTCAAGGGCGGCGGAAGTTGCCTCGTCAAAGCCGATTAGTTTGCAGCGCATAAAGTAATCGGCCACCTTGTCCTTCAGGGCCTCCACGGCGGCAAGGGCATCGGCGGTCTTGTCCCCGAACGGGAACACTTCCTTGGTGCCGGCTTCCTTCCAGGCCTTGAAATCCGCGCAGGCGGCGTAGAATGCCTCAATATGGTCTGCGGTTATGCCGGGCACGCCGCTTCGGTCTGTGGCGCTGGCAATGCCTGCGATGGCCTCTATGAGTTTTGCCGTGGGCTCCTCATCTGCCGATGCCGGGGTGATGATGCCGTCTCCGTTGAACTTGGTGTCGGCGAAAATCTTGGTGTTGTCGGAGGTGTCTTCTGCGGAAATGGACTCCTTCTCCAGACCAAGGTTCCGGAGGATCTGACGGGCCGAAGACAGGAGCCTTGCGCCGTCAGGGTCCGCCTCATTGAAGTTAGAGAACTCAAGGGTGTCGGAGCCTTTCAGGAGGGAATCGGCGTCCTTGATTACGCGGGTGAGCCACTGGGCTGTTTTTACTACTTCATCCACGCGGATTTTGCCGTCTTTGTCTACGTCGATGTACTTCAGCGTGGTTTCGTCAAACTCAAGCCCCTGGGTGGGACAACTGAGGACGGTCCAAAGTTTACGGTCAAGTTCTCCAAGGTGGCGGATATCCTCACCACTTTGAATGTTCACGCGTACGGCGCCGCCCACTGAGGCGAACTTCCACGGATAGGTTTGAGAGGTCTTTTTCATATACTAACATTTATGTTACCTACAAATTTAGCAAAAAATTTTGCAGGTAGGCAAAAAAATTATAACTTTGCAGCCCATTTAAGAAAAAGGAGGTGTAAAAGCATGATCATCGTACCCATTAAAGAAGGAGAAAACATAGAGAGAGCCCTCAAGAAATTCAAGCGTAAGTTTGAAAAGACCGGTGCTGTCCGTGAGCTTCGTTCCCGCAAGAACTTCGAGAAACCTTCTGTGATCAAGCGCATGGCCAAACAAAAGGCCATCTATGTACAGCATCTGCGTCTCCAGGAGGAGCAGTAATCTGCAGCAGCACCTTCACAATAAAATCAGGCGTCCCATAACGGGGCGCCTGATCTTTTTTACCAAATATTAACTAAACCAACTTAAAACTAACCGGTTTTAGTTAATGCAAGCCGCGTGCCAAACTCTATACCAGGTGCTCGTGCTCTACCTCCGCGCGGGCGCGTTCCACGCTCTTGGAACGCTTGAGGACAAAGCCCGAGCCAAGGTACTTGGTACGGACATCTTCATCGGCGGCAAGTTCCTCCGGAGTGCCGGCCTGAAGGATGACGCCCTCATAGAGAAGATATGCGCGGTCCGTGATGGCAAGGGTTTCACCCACGTTGTGGTCCGTAATGATAACGCCGATATTGCGGTATTTCAGCTTTGCGATAATGTACTGGATGTCCTCCACGGCAATGGGGTCAACCCCGGCGAAGGGTTCGTCCAGGAGGATGAACTTGGGATCTACGGCAAGGGCGCGGGCTATCTCGCAGCGGCGGCGCTCACCGCCGGAAAGTTGGATGCCGCGGGACTTACGTACCTTTGAGAGGTTGAACTCATCTATGAGCCTTTCCATACGTTCTATCCTCTGGGCCTTGGTCATTCCCTTTGTGGAAGAAGAGATTTCCATTACGGACATAATATTGTCCTCCACGGTCATCTGGCGGAATACGGATGCTTCCTGGGGAAGGTAGCCGATACCCCTCTGGGCCCTCTTGTACATAGGGAGAGTGGTTATGTCCGTGATGTTTCCTTCGTCGTCCTGAAGGTAGATATTGCCGCCGTTTGGCTTCACCTGGCCGGTGATCATATAGAAACTGGTGGTCTTACCGGCGCCGTTAGGGCCCAGGAACCCCACAATCTCTCCCTGCTGCACCTCCATGGACACACCCTTCACCACGGTACGCACACCGTATTTCTTTACAATCTTATCTGCAATAAGTTTCATAATCCATTACTTAGTATCAAGTCCCATCTCTGCAACGAATTCACGTACGGCGGGATTCTTTTCCATAAGGTCCTTGGCCTTCTCTTCCGGCATATACGGGACTTTCTCCGCGTTCTCCGGCTCCGGAGTTACGGCAACCACAATGTTTACCTTGCGACAGGAAAGGAGGTCACGGAGTTTATTCTCCAGTTCCCTCTGCATCTTCTCCTCCACCCACTGTTTCTGGGCCTCGTTCATCACCACAAATTCCACAACTTTCACGCCTGCATCTTCGCTCAGATTGATCTGGCCGTTTGAAAGCATACTGGCAAGGCGGGGTTTTGAAGTGTACTGCCCTGCAAGTTCCTTCCACTTGAGACGCACGGTGTCGTCGTCCGGAAGGCGGGTGTCAGTGTTACCGGCAGCAGCATCGTCACTCCCGGCCTGACCGGGAGTCTCTTTCTCCACTGCTATGGCGCTTATTGACAGGGCCGATCCCGTCTTGGGAGCCCTGCGGCGCGGCTGCGCGGCCACAACGGGCTGCTCTGCCTGCGCGGGCTGAGGCTCAGCTGCAGCAGGCTTTACGGCGGGAGCAGAGGCTCCATCTGGAGCATTTGCCCGGATAGGGTCGCGAAGCGACGCGGAAGATGGAGCCTCTGCTCCCGCGGAAGGCTTATTCTGCAGGAAGCAGAGCCTCATAAGGGTGAACTCTATATGGAGACGGGGATTCACCGCTGCCTTGTATCCTGATTCGCAGGCGGTGGTAACGCCAAGGGCCTGGTACAGGAACGCCAGGGGGCAGCGCGCGCCTTGATCGGAATATTTCTTCTTCAGGGAATCCGGAAGTTCCAGAAGGGGCTCCAGGCCGCCTGTCTTGGCAACGACAAGGTTCCTTAAATGCTCACTGAGAGAACCCACAAAGTGAAGGGCGTTGAATCCCTTTGCAAGAACCTCATCAAGGATGGTGAAGCACTTTGCATAGTCTCCGGCAAGAGCTGCATCCACAATGGAGAAGCTGTACTCGTGGTCCAGCACGCCAAGGTTGCGCTTTACATCCTCATAACTTACGGACGTGCCGCAGAAGGCAACAGTCTGGTCAAAGATGGTGAGGGCGTCACGCATTGCGCCATCGGCCTTGGAGGCTATTACGTGGAGGGATTCGTCGTCTATGGTTACGCCTTCCTTTTCCGCTATGCCGCGAAGGTTTTTCACCATATCGGAGATGCTGATACGGTTGAAGTCGTAGGTTTGGCAGCGGCTGAGGATGGTGGGGAGTATCTTGTGCTTTTCAGTTGTGGCCAGGATGAAGATGGCGTGTGCCGGGGGTTCCTCAAGGGTTTTGAGGAAGGCGTTGAAGGCGCTCTGGGACAGCATGTGCACCTCATCTATGATATATACGCTGTACTTCCCTACCTGGGGCGGCACCTGTACCTGCTCCATAAGGGTTTTGATGTCCTCTACGGAGTTGTTGGAAGCGGCGTCTAGTTCGTGGATGCAGTAACTGCGGCCTTCCTTGAAGGAGACGCAGGACTCGCACTGCCCGCAGGGCTCCATATCGGGCCCGGGATTGGCGCAGTTGATCATCTTTGCAAAGATACGCGCCGTGGTGGTCTTACCCACACCGCGGGGCCCGCAGAAAAGGTATGCGTGCGCCAACTGCCCCCTCTTTATGGAGTTTGACAGCGTCCTTGCAATTGTGTCCTGGCCGATAAGGGTCTCGAAGGAGTCCGGCCTGTACTTCCTGGCAGATACAATATACTCGCTCATAGATTACAAAGATACAAAAAAATCTGCTGTATACTCCTCCGGTGTCATAACAGAAGGGCATCTCCAGTCTTTAAGCAATGAAGATGTTATCTTGAAGTCTTTTGGGTTATGAGTCAGAATACAATTACACCCCGCCGAGACAGCGCATTGAGCCTGAAAGATATCTTCAATATCCGGTCCGTCCAGAAACAGCGACTTGTCAAACTGTTCCCCATCCATCGGCAAAACTTTTATTATGGAGGATAACTGCTTGAGGGTTATGACTTTCTCCACGTTTGAAAAAGCCTTCCTGAGGATATAAGCGATGTTTGCCATAGTAAGATAAGAGGTGCATAACTCAACTTTGCCGTCATCCCCTCTCTGAAGAATCTCAAGGCACGGCTGGTAATTGCCCCTTTCAAGTATTATATCCAGGATAATATTTGTATCCAGAAAGAGTCTATCCATCACTTTGACAATATATACATTGCTCTGTCATCGTTAGGATCGATGCTGTCAAGGACCCTTTTTGCAATGCCCACAAGACCGATTACCCTTGGGCTTGTCACAGATTTTGGAATAGCAGGAGCACGCTTTTGAGATTCCTCTTTCAGTAGCATCTCAATGTATTGTTTCAAGGACACTCCTTTTCCCCTGGCTTGAACAGTCAGGGCTTCAAACACGGAAGGATCAAGGTCAATAAGTTTGCGTCTTTTTTGAGTTACCGCCTGCATATATATACTTTTTGCAAAGATATATATATTTCTGTCAAAACACAATACAAAGAGGGCGGCTCCTTTCGGGGCCGCCCATCTTTAGATAAAGTATAGCGTAAACTATCTTGCAAATTTTTCCTTTGGGGTATTAGAAGGTCCGTTATATACCTCTGAAGAATACTTGACGGAATTAAGTTGAGCGTTCACTTTCTCTCTGGCAAGGCTTTCCGCGCGTCCCATTGCCGCAGCCACTGCAAATGGATTCACATTCTTCAGAGCAGCAGAAACAGCCGCAGAAGTTGAGTATTTAGCAGGATCAACCAGGATTACATCCTTGTAGCGCAAGAGCCAACCAGCCGCAGTGCTGCAAGCCTCATCAGACCAAGCGTACAGACCAAATCCGTTAATATTATAATCACTACTATTACCTATAAATGCCAGGATGCCGTCTGCAACCTTGATAGCGTATGACGAATAGTTTCCAGTCCAATAATAATTGGCATCAGTAGAGAACTGGCAAAGTTTCAGATAATAAGTGGTGCCGCTTAAGTCAAATGCCCAAGGATTAGTCTGACCAAGCTTATAAACTACGCCATCATAGAACTCAAAGTCGGAAGCATCATCATCAATATTACCGAGAGAGAAACCCGATATAGTTATTAGATCATCTCCGGCAGCATTGTTCTCTACATCTTTTACTACACTGTTTGAATACCAGCCACGTTCCTCAACAAACGAACCGTCGGTGTTACGAGGACGGCAGTATATACTCCAAGCGGTAGAGATTAATTCATCCTTGTCAATAGCATCCACATAATCCTCGTCGGTATATTCTGCCTGGAGGGGATCAGCGGGCTCAGCATTCGGATCATATACCGTTATTTCGGTAGGCATAGAAATTAACGTAGTGTTGCCACTCAAGCTGCCTGAAGTATATGTTACAAACAAGAAGCCGTCAAACGCATATCCATATTTGGTATTTGATCCTCCCAGGACTTCCAGTGTACCATCAGGCAAACCCGCTACTGTAAACAGCACATCAGGTCCGGAAGAATTGCCGCTAGGGTAAGAGATATACTTGCTGAGGAAAATACCTGAGAGATAAACAGCAGTTTCATCCACCTCAGATACCATCTGCTCGTTTAAGACAAGACGTCCTTCGTTAAACAGTGCCTCAACAGCCCATGCGTCTTCCTGACCATTGAAGCCTGTGATATAATATGATTCATCAGCATCCTTTTGGGTAATGCTAATCACGCTCTTGCCAAAATTCCACTGACCGAGGAAATCATCATAATCAAGGGCAATATGAGGGTCAACCTTGGTGAATTCAAGGACAGCATACTTACCACTTACAAAACCATCCTCGTTAAGACCTACGGCAACCACTACGTAATCACCATAGTCCAACTTCTTCCCAAGTTCGACATCAGCTGTCTCTGTAGTAGCATCGTCATCAATTGTATCACCATATCTTTGGTACCAGTATTGAGTCAGTTCTGCAATAGTGAAGCAATCATAGCGGGCCAGGGCCTCAAGTGATTCGAACTCTGCAGCGTCTTCAGCAGAATACACATTCAAAGAATAGTTGAACCAGTAATCATTACCACCAGATACTGTATTGGTAATGATGTCTACACCATTCACAGTGTTGAAACTCAGTGTCCAGTTAGGATTTGCCTCAAATGTAACCTCTGTAGCAGAGAGAGCAATGAAGTCTACATATGAATCTGCGGTGAAATCATAATTCTCGTCATAATCCACATAAGAGCCGTTGGTATAACCCTTAACAGTAACGTACTTGTCCACAAGGGGTTCTAGATCCAGACCAAGAGTTGGTTCAATAATCACATTAGGGAAATAGTACACATACTCTTGGACATCCACATAGTAGACGTCACCGTTCTTCTGAAGAAGACCCGAGACACCGGTATTTAAAGAATTACCGGACAGATGAGAACGAAGAGGCAACACAGGAAGATCAGGAACCTCCTGAGCGGAAGCGGTAACCGTAATGGAGGAAGTCTCCACATATTTCACCTCGGTAGCCTCGGCGGTCTTCTTCACACCTGCGAAGGAGACTTCGTCGCCGCGGACTGCGGTGTTGTCCTCGATTGCCAGGAAGATATATCCGCCGTTTGCATCACCTACCAGGGCGCCGTTCTTGGAAGAAGCCAGGACGATGGCCTTCTGGCCTGCGACTGCGGTATCATCGGCAAGGCTGCGGATGGAACCGAGGTCTGTTGCAACGTCAGAGGCAGGCTGCTGGAGCACGGTGAATTCTTCAATGAGTTCACCGGTAGCGCGGTCGTTGATGGAGACAACGCCTACGCGGTATGCACCGGTGGTGTTGGGATCGGCAACGATATTGAGCTCATCAACGTGGGTAGCCTTGGTATCAACAACATGGAGCCAGGTTTCGGCACCATCGGAGATATTCACATTGTACTCCTTGTTGGTGGTAACGGTAAGAGGAATCTCACCACCTGCGGCGGGAACCTGAGCGGAGACATCGGCCACTGCGGAAATCTCACCTTCCTCGAGGGAGATGACCTTGATGTTGGTCTTACCCTTGTTGTTGTCGGCGAAGACGAAGATCTTGCCGGAAACCTTTGCGGGTTCGGCCTCGGGCTCTGCGGCGGGAACGCCGATGAGGATGTAACCGTGGAGGGCGTCAACCTTCTGGATGGTGGCGGTGATGCCTGCGGTAGCGCTGAGAACGTCTACGGTAACTTTGTCGGCCTCAGAAGCACCTTCAACCTCATACTCGATGGCGATGTTGTCACCTGCGTTGGCGCCTACAGCGGAGAGGTCACCTTCGTACTTGATAACAAGGGAGAAGTTCTTCTCCTTGGGAATCTGAACCTCGGTCTCACCTACAACAAGGACGATGTAGTCATCGGTGGACTTGTTGTCATCGATGTAGGCCGATGTGAAGGCGGAGCCGTCGATTACGCTGAAGCCGAGGGGTTTCCAGGTTTCACCGTTGTCATAGGAAACGATGACCTTGCCTTCGGAACTGGTGCCGAACAGAGGAGTGATGCCTTGTTCACCCTGGTCACCTTTGTCACCCTTGTCACCTTTGTCGCCCTGAGGGCCGGGAGTGCTGACAGGGATGGGGTTGCCGTCTCCGTCCTTAAGGAGTTCGCCGTTGACAGTCCAGTAGTAGACGCCGTCGATGAGGGTGATGTTGATCTCGGGAGCCTGGGCATCCTTGCCGTTTTCTCCGTCCTTGCCATCAACACCGTCCTTGCCGTTTTCGCCGTCCTTACCGTCGGCGCCGTCCTTACCGTCCTTACCATTGGTGATGGTGGAGGAGGTGCCGTCGGAGAAGTTGATGACAACGCCATCTTCGCTTTCCACGACGGAAACGACAGTGAGTTTTTCATTCAGGGCTTTCACCAAGTTCTCGAAACCGGGAACGGTTTCCTTGTTGATCTTTTCCACTGCTTGCTCAAGGGCGGTAACTCTCTGGTCAAGTTCATTGATCTTGTTCTTGACATCAGTGAGATCTGTTTCCTTGGCGCAGCTTACCGCTACAAGCGCTACCAGCGCTGTAAACAGTACAGTCCAAATGGATTTTCTCATAAGTTAATAATATTTTGGGTTATAAATAATTATTGTCTAAAACCGTATACTGAGTCCTGCGCCGAGGCTGCCACCAAGTTGCGCATTGGCAGTCAAATAGTAAACGTCCAGGCACAGCCATTTCCATCTGAAACCAAGCCCTAGGGCAAGGTGAGATGGATAAACTGCTCCCTGGGAAGCAAATCTGTAGCCGGCCCTTGCATATATCATATCCCAAAGGCCGTATTGGAGTCCGGCGGAAACGCCGAATTTACCTGCAAAATAATAGTCTGCGTCAAGTGCCGCGCCAAGGGTACCGGGGCCAAGCGCCAGTTCATAGGAAGCCGCCAGGCGGGCCGATGAAGGGAGCGGAGATGCCTGACCGCTCTCGGACTTCACGCCGGAGCCGAAGTTGGCAACGCCTGCGGCAACGTTGAGGCCGGCCAGGCGGTACTGCGCCATGGCGGTGAATGCCACACCGGACAGGGAATAATCGGCCATAAGCCTCTGCTGAACGTATTTCACGGACAGTCCAAGGCTGAAATGCCCGGCGAAGGAGATCCCGGCGCCTCCCGCCACAATGAGATCGTTAGGCGCGAAACTGCCGTATGATCCGCCGAAATCCTTCACGGGATGGAACTGATCCACCACCGCTGCGGAAATGGCGAATCCTTTGCCAAGACGCACGGCTATGCCGCCGCCTACGTTATTGGAAAGGGTGTGGCTGTAAATGACGCCTGCGTCAACCTTCCCCACCGCTACCGGCAGCACAGCAGGATTGCCGAACGTGGAAAGACCGGCCGGAGAGGAAGTCATTGCGCTTCCGGCGCCCGCCATACCGCTGGCAACCGCACCGCGCGGGAAGCCCAGGAAATCGAAGGCTTCGTTGGCGGGCACGCTCTCCTGGGCCCCGACGTTCCAGGACAGTGAGAGAGCGATGGCTGCAAGTATGATGTGCCGCACTTTCATCGTTTGACTATAGTATAAGTGTAAACCTGTCCCCTGTAGGTAACCTCCACGGTGTAGATGCCGGGAGCCAGGTTCTTAAGTTCAAGTTCAAGAGGGTTTGCAGCGCTTATTGTGCAAACGGTCTCGTAGACCACCACTCCGGAGGCCGATATGACGCGTACCGTGGTGGAATCGGGCTCAATGCCGGGGATTATGGTGACGGTTCCGTTGTCAGACACTACGGAATCTCCGGTAAAGAATACCTCGGGAGAACCGGCGGGACGCATAAGCACCTTAAGGCTCACCGATGCCTTTGCTCCGTCGTGGTCTTCGGCTATCACCTTTACGTCGCTCAGGCCCTGCTTTCCGGACTTGACATAAAGGACGCCGTCCTCTATTCTGACTGAGGCGATTGATTCGTCGTCGGAAACCGCGCGGTAAAGCAGAGGTTCGCCGTCCGGGTCCTTGAAATACTCATCAAGGGCCAGCGTTTTTTCTTCCGAATTATCCTCGAACAGGAGCATAGGAAGTTCCTGGACCTGTTCCGGAGCCGTATTGGGCAGGACCGTGAACTGGATATTGCGCAGCGTCACAGCGCCGACTTCATCCACCACCTTGATATTGCCCATAAACTTTCCGGGACTTGTGACCAGCGGACACATCAGTTTGAAGTTGAAAAGGCCGTCGGCGCCGTTGTTGGATTCAAGGGTTGCGCGGCTTCCCTTGGGATCGAAGGTAACGTAGATGGCATCTCCGTCGG
Source organism: Bacteroidales bacterium (assembly GCA_017451395.1). Lineage (GTDB taxonomy): Bacteria > Bacteroidota > Bacteroidia > Bacteroidales > UBA932 > Cryptobacteroides. The sequence goes on along the minus strand of JAFSPR010000099.1, from coordinate 30,692 downwards.
GATCAGAGAACGAAACGGGGATGCTTATTATCTCGTGGTGACGGAACTCGTATCCGCCGGTGGGATAATCCGTTATTTCAATCTCGGGCTTCATATTCTCCGCCGTATGGATCTTCAGGATCTCCGACATGGGGGCGTATTTCTTGTCATAACTGTAAGCCACCACACCCACATAATAGTCCGTGGAAGGCTTGAGACCGGCAAGGACTACGGACTGAAGAGTTCCTTCCACGTCCGATGCCGCCGCCAGTTTGGTGGCGGAGATAACGTTGGATGCCAGATTCTGGTAATCGGCATTCTGGATGGCCGATTTCTGGGTGGAAGTGAGCACAAGATACGCATACGCGTTTGTAGCGTCAAAATCTACCCTGATGTTATGGCCCACGGGAACGGCTTCCAACTCCGTCACCTGATCAGGGGCGCTGGAACTGGCGTTCAGCAGGAAAGAGCCGTATGCATCGGCAAGAGGGCCGATCGGCTTGCTCCCTGTGGACGCCCCGATCTGCTTTGCGCCGCCAAGGAGCCTTGCGCGGAGTTCGTCGGAGGTGAATCCCGGGCCTCCGTAGTAGGATGCTATGAGCGCCGCTACGCCGGAAACGTGAGGGCAGGCCATCGAGGTCCCGCTGTAAGACACGTATTGCCCGTTTATGTATGTGCTGGGGATGCTCACCCCGGGAGCGCAGATGTCAACCCAGTCTCCATAGTTGGAGAAACTGGCCCTTGTGCCGTTCTTGTTCATGGCGCCTACGGATACGCAGCCGTCATAGTTGCCGGGCGCTCCGTAGGGAGTGTTGTCGTTGCCGGCGGCAAAGATGACTATTCCGCCCTTCATGGGAGAGCCAGGAAGTTGGTTTCCGTAGTTGTCGCAGCCGGCATACTTGTTAAAGTAATCAACCGCCTGGGTGAAGGAACGCTCCGGATTCTGGTGGGCGCTGCGGGCATATTCCAGTTCATAGCCGGTAATCTGGCCGTCGTCGTTGAAGTCAAAGTTATAACCCCAACTGTTCTGGGAAATATGCGCTCCTCTGTCGGCCGCCTCCTTGATGGCTGTGGCAAAACTGCCGGCGCTTATATCCTGACCGTTGTCCTGGGTCTCAAACACCTGGAGGGAAAGGAGGGTGGCTCCGGTCTTTCCTGCCGCCGCATTTCCGCCCGCGATACCGGTGACACCGGTGCCGTTGTTGTTCACGGCGCCGATTGTGCCGGCAACGTGGGTTCCGTGGTCGTGCTGCTTTATTGTGGTGTTGTGACGGACATAATTGTAATGGCCGCTCTTTGCCACATTGGCGGCAAGATCAGGGTGGTTGAGTTGGATACCTCCGTCAATGACGCCCACCACTACGTTTGGATTACCCATAGTGTAGTAGTCCCATACCGGCTTGCAGTTTACGTCATAGCCGGGATAAGCGGTATTGTTCTGGCCCCACATCTGGTTCCAGTACGTATCATTGATGTTTACGGCGCTTTTCAGCACATAGTTGGGTTCCACGCCCTGAATGCCGGGAACGGCCTCCAGGAATGTCTTTGCGTCACTGATGGAGACGGTCTTGTCATACTCTACGAGGAACCAGCGGTGAAGCCCCTCCCTGCGCGTACGGAGTTCGTATTCTCCGGCATTGGGGAAAAGGCGGGTGAATGACTTTGCGCCAAGGCGTGAAGTCATATAACCAAGTTCTTCGCTCTTGCGTATAAGGGCATCTCCAGAGATACCGTCTCCTAATTGGCCGGCAAGTTCTTCACTGGCGTAGATGATGGCCACGCCAGGGACATAACTGAAGTACTCCTGCTGCGATGCCGTAACCACGGCCGGGCCCTTCTCTCCCGCAACAGGCGCGGGAGAGGAAACGGGTTCCGGTATTTCGCGGGTACATGCTATTGCTGCCAGGGCGCAAAAGCCAACCAAAAAGACTTTTCTCATTTACTTTCTTCTGAAATATGTAGAGACAACACGGTTACCTGACTGTTTTACAGAGGAAACGGATGAGGAGACTGTTTTTTCAGGCATTCCCTTTGTCACCATAACATCGTCCAGATTGAGGTAGAACATATCTGTGGAGTTAAAGTGACGGAAAGCAATGTAAACCGTCTTGTTTTCATATGATGCGGGAATCTTGACTGCAATACGCTGCCAAACGATATCCACAGGGCCATCTGTGGTATCGAAAGGAATCGTTTCCTCTTCCATAGGATCACTTACAGGATTGGTACCTTCGAATAGTTTCTCAAAAGTATCAAGGTCCGCACCAGTCTCGGGCGCAGTAGTGGAAATAAACACTCCATAATGCTCTGCATCCCAATCAGGGTCTTGTCCAGTAACCCAACAGCTGACATAGTTGTCAGTGGAGAGGTTGATTCCAGGAGTTATTACCCAGTTATCTGGTGTCAGGGGACCGGAATCATTATCATAAGATGCACTGCAAAGGATTCCGATTCCGGAGTGAGATGCAAATTGTGTGTTATAATTCCAGGAGTTATCGTCCCCATCGGCGTCAAACAGCGCCCATTCCCCAAGGGTATTGATATCCTCAAAGTCTTCGCTGAAGATTACACCATCGGGTTCATCGCCGCCGGGGTTGTCACCACTGCCGCCGGAAGGATTTCCGGCCTGCTTGATGGCAACGGTACGATTGTCGTCACCGGCCTTGAAGGTAACGGAACCCTCGCGGTCCTCCTTGAGGTTGTTCTGGGCCACAGTAATAAGGAGAACACCTTCAGAAGCCACTGCGCTGATCCAGTCACCGTCAATTGCTATCCTTACGGTAGCGTCAGTCTGATACTTCAGGGAAACGCTTCCGCCGGCATAAGGGAATTCATATTCGTCTTCCCAGACGAACTTTGAGTTGGAACCGAACTGAATCACCTGGACATTGCGGCTCTTGGAATCTGACTTTACCGTTACAACGGCATAACGCGTCTCTATGGACTCATTGGCGGGCACGCTCACATTCACGTTCCTGCCGGAAACCGCTACGGTAACCCAGTCTTTATCGGCCTTTGCCTCAACCGGATCCAGAGTGGACACGCTTACGAAGGTACTGCCACCGACAGACTCGAAACTGACGGTGCCCACGCTTGTCTGGAGAGCCGGGACGGGCAGATATTTCTCACCGGTGGGCTGCTGCTTTGCGCAGGATGCGGCCACGGCAAGCACTACTGTCAAAAATGCAATATATCTTTTCATAAGGCAGTCTATTCTACGATTTTAGTCATAATGGTAAGGTAAGGAAGCTGATAACTGCCGGAAGCCATTGTCCAACCGGAGAATGAACCTGCGGAGTTTCCGCTGGCATCAACGCCCCAGAGAACCCAGGAATCCACAACCAGATCGCTTTCACCGTTATCTTCCCATCTGACCACAATTGCATCAACGGTATTGTCTTCGGCCTTGCCGATAAGACCTGCGGCTTCGTTCCAGGTAAGGTTACCGCCGTTGGTGAGAAGATCCCAGGCGGCGAGCCATACGGTAACGCCTGCGCTGGATCCCACGGCCTGTGCGTTCCAGGTAAGTTGGCCGCGGGCTGCGTTGTAACCGAGTACGGGCTCGAAGGACTCTGACAGACCCTTCATCTTGAAGGAAACGCCGGGCTCCAGGGCAACCAGTTCCACAGGGAAGTTGCGGGTGTCAGTGTACCAGTTGAAGGTCCACTTGCCGATGAACTTCTCGTAAGGGACATATCCGGCGGGGATAACTTTCTCGAAGGTTATGCCGGAACCGGTGAAGGTGCCCTTGGCGGAATTCTCGGGATCCTCCTTGTACTCGAAGTCCTGGAAGGTAACGCCCTGGAAAGTGAAGGGCTCGTTGATATGGATACCGCCGGGCACCACCATATAGCGGGCGCTTACCATCTCTGAGGATTCGGCGCCTCTGCGGCCGATGCTGAGGGTGCTGGAAGTACCGTCAAGGAAACCGTCAACCAGACCTCCGGTAACTTCACCGGAGAAGGCCACGATGTTGAGGGCGGCCTTTGCTGCAGCCATATCGGTGAGGAAAGACTTTATGGTCTGGTCCCCAACGATGGGATCAAGATAGCAAAGGTTGCGGGAACGCTTGCCTCTTAGGACAATACGCTCGCTGCTTGCGCTCACGATATCGAACTCGAAGTCACCGCCACGGGCCTGGTAGTGGTCTGCGGAAGCGGTTGCATAGTAATGCAGGACCTTGTTGTAGGTATCGAAGGACAGCACGGCGCCGTCGTCGGTAGTGAGTTTGTAACTTGATTTCACTTCTTCCGCAGGATCTTCCTCGCTCCAGGCGGAAACCTGCTGGGCTTCAAATTTGACACCCATATAGCAAGTGGCCGACGATGAGCCGGGATAGTAAGAGAGGGCCCAGCCTTCCTTAGGCTCCTGCAGGAGTTTGCGGACATTCTCCAGATAGTCCTGCAGACGCTGTGATGAAGGTGTGTCAAAGACATCGGCCTGCTCCTTGAGGCAGGATGCAAGCGGCAGCAGCGCTACTGCTGCGAAGAGGATGGCAAAAGATTTTCTAAGTTTCATATTCTTTTCCTCCTTCTTTAACGTTCTACGGTGTTAAGGTCTACGCGGCCTGCGGCTACGTCGCGGAAACGGCGGAGCAGGATGTCGCGGAGGTCGTCCATATTGATACCCCAGGAATCCTCCATATAGGAATTCACGATGGATATCTTGCTGTCGATGATTACATCGCCGAATTCGGCGTCGGGGCTGGTCTTGCGAACCTCGGTGGTTTCATCGTGGGCGGCCTTCATCTGGGCGTCCCACCAGGCGGCATCGTGGGTGATGTACTCGGAAACGAGTTCCGCGAAATCCTCACGGTGTTCACTCTGGGCGTAAGCGGTGATGTAACCACGGCCTCTCCAGTAATTGTCGGTATCGAAGCAGGCGTCACCCACGTAAGTTGTGGACGTGATGGTACCGAAGTTCTCCGGATAACTCTTGGTCTGGTTCAGGATGTGGGTGAACTCGTGGTGGATGGTCTTGATGTAGTAGTGACTGAGATCCTCTGCGAGTTGCTCCTCGGTTATCCTGCCGGCCTCAAGGTCATCGAACAGTTCGGGGAGTTCGTTCACGCCGGAGAGCATAATCTTCTTGCCGGCCTCGGCGGTACCAAGGACTATGGAACCGTTGTTACGGTATTCCCAGGTGCCCACCAGGAAGAACATCTTGGGGAAATATGCGCGTGTGAAATCAATGCCTGCGATTTCATCGTAGGTGTCTACGCACAGGTACTTCACCAGATGGGCATAGATGATTGAAGCGTCGATATCCGCAGGAGTGTTCCAGAAGCCTTTGTCGGACTCGTCCAGGGAGAAACGATACTTGAATTCAATGTTATAGGGTTTCAGGAAATTAGCCTCCAACCAGTAGTCGAAGTCGTTCATTTCCACGGAGGAATCCTTGATGACGCTTTCCTCGCTGAGCAGGTCCTGCTGGCAGGATGCTACGCCGAAAGCGGCAAGGATAAGAAGAGGAAGTATATACTTTTTCATAACTAATCCGGTTTATTGGTTGGAAACTGGAAGACTCTTGGGCTGATATACAATCTCTGCGGGCTTGTCGGTTGCGCGGGGGTTAGGAGTCATACCTGCGGTGATGACATCCAGGGGCAACTGCATAGCGCGGCGGGGATCGTTGACCTTAAGTACATCGTCAAGGCGCATAGGCTTGAAGGCGGCATCGTAATCACCTGCCTTGGAATCCGGCTCCATAGTACGGCGCCAGATCTCAATGCCGTAACGCTTGATGTCAAACCAGCGGAGACCCTGTGCCATCTGGTCCATACGCTTGAGGCCAAGCACGCACTGGAGCATAGACTCCTGGATGCCGCCGTCTGCGCCGATGTTGAACGCAGGGTTCAGTTTCTTCTTGATGGTTGGCTTGTTCCAGGCGCAGTAATCGATAGCCGAATAGAAGGCTACGATGTCCTCTGTAGTGAGGTCCTTGCTGAAGTACATTGGCTTGATCACGCTGTGGATCCAGGTGTTGATATCCTCAGTGGCTGCGTCATAGTTGTGAAGCATAACGTTTGCCTCGGCGCGGTTGAGGATGGTCTCGTCGGAGGTGAAGGCGGGACACACGGCGTGTGCGTAACCGATACGTGCCACAGGATCCGTGTACTCGAACATATACGGAATCTTGAAGTAGGCGATAAGGTCGAAGGTTGCGCCGTTGTACCATTCAGGCTGCATATAGTACCAGCCGCTCACGTTCTTCCAGCCGGTTTCAGTATTGCCCCAGACATTCTTTGCATAACCTACTTCCGTGAAGGAAAGATAGGAGTTGTGGGAATACTTGGTCATACCGGGATAGCAGAACCAGTAGCCGAACTGGGTATAACTGGTGAGCATAAGGAGGTTTGCGTCAGAGGCGCTCTTCACGAACTCATAACTGCGGACATCCCAGTCCCTTTCCAGTTTGCCGATTGCTTCCCAGTTCCTGAGAACGGAGGCGGGCTGGGAGCCCAGGCACTTGGTTGCATATTCAACAGCCTTGTCCCACTTCTCATAGTAGAGGTAGAAACGTGCTGCGAAAGCGTTTGCTGCGCGGGTGTTGAAGTGATACTTGGGAACCTGGTAGTATGACTCGTTCACATACTTGAGGCCAAGTTCAAGGTCACGCTCTATCTTTGCGTAAACATCGGCCACATTGCCGCGCTCATACTTGGGGTTGAGTTCCTGCTCCACCTGCTACATATAAGGGATACCGAGGTCTTTGTCGCTGGTCTCGGAGTTGTAGTTGAGGCAGAACTCGTTTACAAGCATAAAGTGATTGTAGGCACGGATGAGAAGGGCCTCGCCGAACTCTGCTCCGTAACCGGCTGCGGCAATGGCGGCAGCGTCATTGATGGAAGAAGTTCCGGTAAGGTTATAGATGGCATCCAGCGCCTGGTTGGCGTGTGCGATGCAAAGGTAGGACTCGCTCCAGAAGTTCTTGGGGCTGTCGTTGGAAGTTTCCGTTACGTCCTGCCAGGAATAAATCTGGTCCATATAACGGCTGGTTCCGGGGTTGTCGTCACCCATATTGTCCACGTTGTCGGACATATACTCGTTGAAAGTGAGATATGTATTGGTGGGGTAACCGGAAGCCAGGAGGGCGCGAATCTTAGAAGCGGAGTTCACCTCGGCCCTGTTGTCGGGCATAGTATCCAGGAACTTGTCGCAGGAAACAAGGCCCAAAAGCATCAGAAATGCAGCGAAAATATATTTAGTTTTCATATTGTTGAGCCGATTTAATTAAAGACCAATCTTAAGTGTTAAGGTGAACTGCTTGGGCAGAGGGACTGCAACACCGCCGGTGTTGAAGAACTCTGGATCCTGGCCATTGAGCTTAGGATCGGCATAGATGAGGAAGAGGTTGGTAGCCTGGAGTTTGAGGCCCAGGGTACCCACGTGCAACTTCTGGGTCACGGACTTGGGGAAGTCATATGCGAGGGAGATTTCCTTCATACGGATGAAGTCACCCTTGGCGATACGCTCAGTGGAGAAGTTGTATGCGTTGTAAGCATAACTCAGGTAGTTGCCGGAGGAACTGTAAACACGGTTCTGCCAACTTGATGCGATGACAGGGATGGTGGTGAAGTTCTCGTCGCCGGGAACGGTCCAGCGGTTGCGGAATTCCTTGGGCATTGAATCTAGGTCGTCGTAGGATGCCTGGAAAACGGGATCCAGACGGATCACGTTGCCGAAGGAATAGGTGATGAACACATTGAGTTTGAATCCCTTCCAGGTGAAGATGTTACCGAAGGAACCTACGTCTGTGGGATCTACGGAACCGGAATAGACCAGATTCTTGAGTTTTTCTTCGTCGTTCTCCTGGAAGTAAATGCCGGAAACGGTCTTTTCACCGGACTCGTTGATGAAGGTGGGGAGACCCTCTGAGTTGAGGCCGTCGAACTGCAGGGAGAACAGGCTCCTCACAGGATAGCCCTTGCGGGTGAAACCGGTGCCGGAGATAAGGTCTATCATACGGACCTTGTTCTCAAGTTCAGTCACCTCATTGTGGGAGTGAGAGTAGATGATGTTGGTGGACCAGGAGAAATCCCTTGTCTTGATATTGGTGGTGGTGAGGGAGATTTCCACACCGTCGGAGTGCATGGAAGCGACGTTACCGAGTTTGTCAACCTGACCGCCGATACCCTGGGTGGTGACGGGGCCGATAAGGTCGAAGTTCTTACGGGTGTACCAGTCGGCGACTATATTTACCCTGTTGTCGAACAGACCGGCCTCGAGGCTGAGGTTGAGTTCCTGCTTCTTCTCATAGGTAAGGGCAAGGTTGGCAAGGTCTGAGATTGACAGGGCGCTCTCTTTGTCGTTGGCAAAAGGACGCCAGGGGTTGTAGGCCTCGATGACGACGAAGGAGTTGGTCACTGACGGACGGTCACCGGTAAGGGAGTAGGAAGCCTTGAAGGAGAGGTGTGAAAGGTAAGGATACAGACCCTTCATAAACTCTTCTTCGTGGGCGTTCCAGGCGCCGGAAATGTTCCAGGTAGGAAGCCAGCGGGCAGTGCGGGCCTTTCCAAGGAAGTTGGTTCCCTCATATCGGCCTGTGCCGTTGAGAACGTACTTGCCCTTATAGGAATAGGTTCCGTTTGCGAAGAACGCCGCGCTGCGGACGTGGGTGTTGCCCAAGGTGTAGTACTGGGTGTTTTCCTCGGAGCCCTGCTTGAACACGTGGTAGTCGTAGGAAGCAATCTCACCGAAGTCGAACTGCATACCCCAACCGCGGAACCAGGTGTTGTGACGGTCAAGGCTGCTTACCTCGGTACCGCCGAACAGGCTCACGGTGTGGTCCTGTGCAAAGGTCTTGTTGAAACTTGCGGTTGCGCGGAGATCCCAGCCGTCCATTGAGTTTTCCTGACGCTCGTAGATACCACCCACGGGCATTACGCTGTACTTGTAACCGTAGAGGTTCTCAGGATCCTTGTACAGGAACGGGTTGGCGTCACGGATGGCGGGAGTTGACATCTCGCGGTAAGCGAGAGCCTGGTTGGCATAGTCAAGGATGTAGTGCTCCTGGCTGGTGCCGGCGTGCTTAAAAGCGGCGATACCGCTGATTTCAAGTTCGGGGATGGGCTTGAACTTGAGTTCACCCTGTACGCGGATATCGTTTACCTGAAGATCCAGGTAGTTGTTCTCAAGTTCGTGCTTGATGTTGAAGGGAGAGTAGTTACGGGTGTAGTACTCTTCGGGGTCAAGGGCACGGGAAGTGTTGAGAGCGTAACTGTAAGGGTTGATATCGAAGTCACGCTTCACTTCACCGGACACAACGTCTGTCTCTGAGTTGATGGTACCGGGAGCGCGCTGCTTACGGTAAGAGGCGTTGCCGATGAGGTTCAGCGAGAGGGTTTCGGAGAGTTTGAAACCGGTGTTGACGTTTGCGGTGTAACGCTGGACGGAACTCTGGAGAGTCCAACCGGGATCCTGCATCACGGAAAGGGATGCATAGTAGTTGGCTTTCTCAGTACCACCGGAAGCACTGATGGAGTGGTTGTGCTGGATGGAGTGGTTGAAGAGGAGGTCAAACCAGTCGGTGTTACGGAACTCTGCGGCGCGGAGGTAAGCGTTACGTGCGGCCTGGGTGTTTTCAAGGCCGAAGAAACCGGTTGCTGGGTCATACTGGGTGATGAGCTGGTACATCTTGCCGTAAATACCGCTGTTGGAGGCATTTGCGGTTTCTGCATAGTTCAGGTAACCCTTCTGCTGCAGTTCCTGGTAAACTTCCATCTGGTCCTGGGAGTTCATGATATTGAAGGTGTCGTAGGAAGGCTTGAGCCTGTAGGTATATTCACCTGTGTAGGTGATACGGCTCTGGCCGGCCTTACCCTTCTTGGTGGTCACGACGATAACGCCGGCCATCGCGCGCGCGCCATATATAGAGGTGGCGGAGCCGTCCTTCAGGATGTCGAAACTCTCGATATCGTCTGAGTTCAGGCCTGCGATTGCGCTGGAGATAAGGGTGTTGGCATCACCGGATGAAAGGTCATCGGCGCTCACGTCCACAACGTCTTCCATAATGACGCCGTCCACAACCCACAGCGGCTTGGAGGAGCCGTAGATGGAGGTTGCGCCACGGACGCGGATCTTAGGGGCGGTACCGAATGTACCGGACACGTTCTGGACGGACACGCCGGCGGCGCGGCCTTCAAGGGAACGTGAGATATCGGCCATACCGCTGATATTGGATTCCGCTGCGTCAAGTTTCACCGTGGAACCGGTGTTGAGACGGCGGTCAACGGTGTACATACCGGTTGCAACTGCCGCGTCAAGGACGTTGGCATCCTCCTCCAGGGCGATGCGGACATTGGCGGCAACTGCCACCTGACCGTCCTTGTAGCCAAGGTTGGAGGCTATGATGTACTTGGCGCCTGAAGGCACGTTGTTAATCTGGAAATTACCGTCCAGATCGGTGATCGCGTAATACTTCGTATTCCCGTCAACGGTCACGGTAGCACCCACGAGGGGCTGACCGTCCGCCGCAGAGAGCACAGTACCCGACACCGTCTTGGGCTGGGCCTGTGACACCGCAGAAGCGAGGACCATCAGGAATGCCGCGAGAAAAAATCTGAATTTTTTCATACTATATTGATACTTTACTTAACGAAGGAGTGGACGGGAGCGGCCTCTTTAACCCTTCTGAGGGTTGTAGTGCCGACGCTTGAAGGCGTTGATGACACGGAGGAAGAGGATACACGGGTGATGGTGAGCGGGATAGCAATCTCCATACCGAAGTTCGCCCAACTGCCGGCAGCGCTCTGGCCATAGAGACCGAAACGCTCGGGGGTAATGGTGTTTCCGTTGCTCTGGTAGGAAACGGGATTGATATCGGCGCTGTTACCGTTGGCGCTGAGCACGAAGCGGCAGATAAGTCCGTCTGCATCGCCGAATGCCAGGCTGCTCTCACCGTATGAACCGCACTTGTAGAGGTCATAGGAAGTACCGCTGGCTGTTACGCTCTGGCCGGTAGGGCCATAGACAAACAGGATGTTGCCGGTTGCGGGATCGAAGTCGACGGGGGCGTTCACGGTGAAACCGGAATAGAAACTGCCCATAATGTAACTTACGTTGGTTTCTCCCTTTGCGATGGTGTAGGTGGTTCCGTTTACATCCCACTGGCCGATCCACTTGAGATATGCCTCGGAGGCAGTCTGGGCGTGCTTCATCACGTTAGGCAGATTTGTGGAGTAGTTGTCCTGGAAGTAGGCTGAACCGCCGGCCTGAGGAACCTGGTAGTAACGGAAACTGATATAAGGCTCATCGTCCTTGGTGACGCCGGGACGAAGTTCCACGGTACCGTCCTCAAGGAGGGCGAAGGTCACAAGGACGCGACCCATATTGTTGTCGTAGTAATTGCTGCCGTTTGATGCAGACACATAGACGCCGCAGAGTCTGTCGGTGTATTGCAGGTTGTCCTCGGGATCCTCATAAACGTCGCTGATGGCCTGGCTCTTCAGGATCATCCTTCCGCCTTCGAATGTGGCGGAGGCCTTCAGAGGAGAACCGACACCGTACTTGGCCTTCTCTGCGCCGCCGAGGCCGGAGATGATGTAACTTTCACCGTCCACGTCTTTCTCGATGGTGAACTCATAGGTGCTGCCCTGAGTGATGGCCCAGGCGCCCAGGAAGTCTTCGTAGGAAGCGGCTATTGCGTAGTCACCGGTTTCGAAGACAACTTCACCGCGGGTACCGTAATCGTTGCCATTTACACGGCCGACGACCACGTAACGGTATTTGGTGAGGGCACTGAGGTTATCAAGGGTAACGGTCTTCTCCTTGCCGGTCATAAGGTTGGCGTCTGCCTGTGCGGGCACGGGGATATCGGCCACGGCAGTGGTAAGGTCGTCGGTGAGGAAGCCATAGTAGCCGAAGTTCTCTTCACCGGTATGGGTGATGGTGAGGGTGGCGGTAGTGGGCTTGACGTCAGTTGCGACAACGCTGAACACGGTGTTTGCATATGCCTCGGAAAGGGTTGCGAACTTCACGTCTGCGGGGACGCCGAATGCCTTGCCGTCCTTGACGCCGGTGGCGATGAGACGGTAATTGGTCTCAACCTTAAGTCCGCTGAAATCCACGGCCTTGTTCTTGCCGGTCTGGAAATCGGACTCAGAAGCGCTGCTGATAGCGTTGCCGATGAGAGTGGCCACGGGAGAAGTGACGTCATCGGAGACGAAGCAGTACCAGGTGAGGTCTTCCGCCTTTGCGTCATAAGTGACGCTGGCCTTGGCAGATTCGGTGGTAATACCGGAAACTGTAGCGCTGAAAGGCACAATTGAAAGGTCTATGGGGGTGGTGAACTTCACCTCTGCGGGAGTACCGTAGGCGATGACGGTACCGTTGTTGTCATAGATACCGTAGATTACGAAGCGGTAATCTGTCTCGTGGGTGAGGTCATCGAAGGTAGCGGTACCTGAAGTTCCGCTGAGGAGTTCCACGCCCTCGTTGAGTTTGCCGTTGTCCCCGACAATAGAAGCATAGTGCTCTGCGGCGACGGCCTTGAGGTCGGACTTTACGTCGTCGGTGACGAAAGCCATATAGGTGAGGACGTCGATACCGTCGTGGCTCACAGAGAAGGATGCCTGGTGGGAACCGATCTCACCTGCCTGGGCCTGGAATGTCACGTCAAAGACGGGAGAGGTGCAGAAAGCCAGGTTTCCGGGCTCACCGTAACGCTCACCGTCAGAGTTGACGCCGAATGCCACGTAACGATAATTTACAAACTCCTCCAGATCGCGGAGCGCAACGGTCTGGACGTTGCCCACGTGGAGAGACTTGGCGTTTACGTTGGGAAGCTGCGCCTGGATGAGATCCTCCACGGGAGAGTTCACATCCTTGGTCACAAATCCAAACCACGTTGCGTCTTTCAGACCGTCGTGGCGCACAACCACCTCTGCATACTCTGCATCGGCCGTGCTGTTAAGCTCTACAGTAAACTTGACCGGAGTCTCCGGGGCTTCCTCCTTGGGCTGCTCCTTTACACAGGAGGCCAACAAAGAGGCTAGGATTACTGTAATTGCAAGGTTTGCAATTTTAACAATTTTCATAACAGGATTATTTTGATACACTTACTATTATAACAAATCCTAATCCGAACCCTTGGATTGGCTTTCAAACTGTAAGTAAACAGCCTAAAAAATACCGCCCAAAACTATGGTTCAGAGCAGTAAAGATATGAAAAAATTTTTAAAAACTTACACTTTTCCCCGAATAATCGTACAAAAAACTATTGGGGCTCCCTGACACCAAGCCCCTTAAGGGCTTCCTGGACGGTGTAGTCAACCGGAAGATAATACTTGTAAAAAGCGTTTTCACCAAGCCTTGAATACCTGGAAATCAATGCATAAAGCTGCGGTACAAGGTAAGGAGCGGTTTCATCCCATTCCGCTTCCGTGCAGCGGATGCCTTCTTTTGAGGTAAACGCGGGGAATTCCACTTTCAAATTGAGACTCTTCAGGAAACGGTCCATCTGGGCAAAACTGTCTATCTCCCTGAGCCTTGCGGAGTTACGGTCAAACACGGCCGACGCGAACCTCATCTGGGCTGCCTTGCGGTTGCACTCGATGTAATACTGTGAAACCCTTGTTGTGTCCACCGGCACGAAGATATCCGGCATTATGCCTCCCCCGCCGTATACTATGCGGCCGCTGCGGGTGTAGTGGACGTCGGTTGTATCAAGGCGCACGGAATCGGCGCTGAAAACTTCCCCGTCCACATACCTGTTGTAGATGTCGTAACTGTAGTCACGTGCGCTGGCATAGGGCTTCTGGATGCATCGGCCCGAAGGAGTGTAATACCTTGCCACGGTGAGGCGGAGGCCGGATCCGTCAGTAAAGACGAACGGTTCCTGCACAAGGCCCTTTCCGAAGGAGCGCCGGCCGATTATTGTGCCCCTGTCGTTGTCCTGCACCGCGCCGGCAAAAATCTCGGAGGCCGATGCCGAATTCTCGCTTATAAGTATGCTGAGGCGAGTTTCCTTGAGGTCTCCCCTGCCATCGGCCCTGAAAACCTCACGGGGCCTGTGGAGGCCTTCCATATACACGATTGTGTCTCCGCGGGAGAGGTAGTCGTTGCTCACGAGGAGGGCCTGGTCAAGGTAGCCGCCCGAGTTGTCGCGGATGTCGAAGATAAGGTGCCTCATCCCCTTGTCCTTGAGTTCAAGGGCCGCCTTGTGACATTCCTCGTAGGTGGTGCGGGAGAATTTCCCAAGCCTGAGGTAACCAATTGTGTCAGTGAGCATAAACGCGGCGTCAACGCTGTGGAGGGGAATCTTTCCGCGTGTTATCTCGAACGGGATAACTTCCTTCTGCCGCTGGACCGTGACGGTGACCTTGGTGCCGGAAGGGCCCTTAATGCGGCGCACCATACTGTCCTGGGGGAATTTCACGCCGGCAATCACTTTGTCGTCCACCTTGAGGAGGCGGTCTCCGGGGAGAAGGCCCACCTTTTCAGAGGGGCCTCCGGGGATGACTTCAAGCACTATTGCGGTGTCGTTGGGGACGTTGAACTGTATGCCGATTCCGTCGAAATTGCCTGCAAGTTCCTCTTCCGAAGCGTTGCGCTCAACGGGAGGCATATACACGGAATGGGGATCAAGGCTGGCAAGGACGGCGGCCACCGCGGCATCCGTAGGGCCGTTTTTGGAGAAGGTGTCCACGTAGTTACCTTCAACAACCTGGAGGATGGCATTCAGTTTCTGCCAGTCCTTGTATTTTGTGGTCACAAGGTGCTGGGACTCCCTGTATCGGACAACCGTGAGAGTAATAAGGGCGCCGAATATGACGCCCACTACTATCTGAAGGATCTGTACTGTCTTTTTACTCATTGCATTTCTGCTCAACTGTGATTCCGGCGCGCTTCAGGAGGTCTATTCCGTCGGTGAGGCGGTAGGCATCCCTGTAGACCACGCGGGAAATGCCGGACTGAATGATGAGTTTGGCGCATTCGGCGCAGGGAGAGGCGGTGACGTAGAGGGTTGCTCCCTCGGAACTGTTGCCGCTCTTTGCAACCTTGGTGATGGCGTTGGCCTCCGCGTGGAGGACGTAGGGCTTTGTGACGCCGTTTTCGTCCTCGCAGATGTTCTCAAAGCCGGAGGGGGTGCCGTTATAGCCGTCGGAGATAATGGTACGGTCCTTCACAAGCAGGGCGCCAACCTTGCGGCGCTTGCAGTATGAGTTCTGGGCCCATACCTCGGCCATCTCCAGGTAACTCTTGTCAAATTTATTGATGTCCATCGGCCTAGTTTCTCTGATACAGGTAACGCTTGATGCTCTTCTTGGGGGTGCGCTCGAAGTCTTCGGGCATCAGTTCAATCTTCTTGATCTGGGCGTACTTGGGGAGTTCCTCGTTGATGGCGGGAAGAAGGCCGCAGATGCGCTTGCGGAAATCGGCCCTTGTAAAGCCGTCAAGTTCTCCCTGATGCCAGTCCGGGTAGATGAGCGCGGTAAGGCCGCCGTCGTCCTCAACCACCAATGAGTCAACCACATACACAAAGTTGTTGATGGTTGCCTCAACTTCTTCAGGATAGATGTTCTGGCCGGAAGGGCCAAGAACCATACACTTTGAGCGGCCTTTCAGGAAGAGGTAGCCGTCTTCGTCGATGATACCCATATCTCCAGTGCGGAACCAGCCGTCGTCGGTGAAAGATTCCCTGGTGGCTTCCTCGTTCCTGTAATAGCCGAGGCACACGTTGGGGCCCTTTACCTGGACTTCTCCGGGGATATTGCGGGGGTCGTCGGAGTCAATGCGGATTTCCATGTTCATGGCTGCGCGGCCGGCGCTTCCAACCTTCACCTTGTCCCAGTGGGCATAGCCGATGATGGGGGCGCATTCCGTCATACCGTAGCCCACGGTATAGTGGAAGCCTATCTTGTGGAGGAATTTCTCCACCTCAGGGTTGAAGGCGGCGCCGCCAAGGATAACCTCCTCAAACTGACCGCCGAAGGAGTTGGTGAGTTCCGTGCAGAACTTTTTCTCGATGGTGGGACCAAGGATGGGGATGCGCCTGTAGAGTTTTGTCTTGTCGATGAGCGGCTTGAGTTTGCTCTTGTACACTTTCTCCATCACAAGAGGTACCGCGATGATGATATCCGGGTGGATTTCCTGGAAAGCCTGCATGATGATCTTGGGGCTGGGGACGCGGCTGAGGAAGTGCACGTGCATGCCGATGGTCATCTCAAAGAGGAACTCGAACATCATTCCGTACATATGGGCCGACGGCAGCATACTCACTACGTTCATACCGGCCTTAAGCATAGGGCAGGCGTCCTTTGCGGCAAACTCAATGTTGGAATAGAGGGCCCTGTAGGGCAGCATTACGCCCTTTGAGAAGCCGGAAGTGCCGGAAGTATAGTTGATGATGGCAAGTTCCTCCGCGGAATCCTCATAGTAATTGAGGTCTTCCTGGCCGAAGGTGTTGGGATAGCGCTTGCCGAATTCTTCGTTAAGGTGCTCGCGGACATAGGAGAGTTCCTCTGAGGCGACATACAGGAACTTGAACGTATTGATCTGGACGACAACCTGGAGGTCAGGCATTTCCTCGGCCTGCAGGCCCTCCCAGATAACGTCGTCCACAAACAGGACGCGGGAATCCGAGTGGTTTACCAGATAGTGTATGTTTCCGGGTTTGAATTCGTGGAGGATGGGGACGGCAACTGCGCCATAGGTGATGGCTGCGAGGAAACTGACGCCCCAGTTGGCCTGGTTGCGGGAGCAGATTGCAACTTTGTCGCCCTTTTTCAAGCCGCACTGCTCAAATGCAATGTGAAGTTTGGCAATCCTCAGGGCCACTTCACGGTATGCAAGCGTCATACCCTGGTAGTTGGTGAGGGCAGGACGATCCCAGTTCCGGATGAAACTCTCCTGCAATGTTTTGTTTACTGATTTGAATTCCATAATATGGATGGTGTAGGTTTTAGTTCAATTTAAAATCACGTTCCTTTCCGTCGTAGCACTCTGCGCTTACTCCCTTTGAGGTAAGGGTAAGTTTGGAATCCGGCTTTATCATCTTTCCGCCTTCATCCTTGAAGAGAGGGTCTCCGCCTTCGAAGGGATAGATGAGGGTGCGGACGGATGTACGTACGGCCCAGTACCTCTTTTCCTTGAACTCTATGAGTTCCGGGAGGTTCTTGACGGTTTCAGGGGCGGCAATCCCCTTCCAGCCCTCCGGCTTCTTGCCGTGAAGGTTATATCTTTCAAGGGTATTGTCCTTGTGGAGCACCATTACGGTGTAGCCGCCGGCACCCGTGAAATCGTATACGTCGGGGCCAAGCAGGATGGGCTTTCCAAGTTCCACGGGGAAGCCGTTCACCCAGTGGCCAAGGCGGTCAAGGAGGTAAAGTTTACTTCCGGAGGCAAACAGGAACTGGATTTTGCCGTTTGCAAAGTAATCCACGTTCTGTACCCTGCCGCAGAGACTTCCCTTGAAGGGGATGCCCCATACGCCCTTGCCGTTTTCATCGTTGAGGCAGATGGCGCCGTGGCTGTTCTGGTACAGTTGGTTGGTTTTTCCGGTGGTGTAGTTCTTCACGGGGAAATAGCCGGTGGGGACCACCACGGTTGTGTCTCTTTCAAGCACCTGGACCTTCGTGCCCTTGAGGGCGCGCTTGTCAAGGCGTATGTTTATTGAAGGAAGTTCTCCTGAAATATCGGCCGATATTAACGCCGGAGCATAGCCGGCGCCCTTTGCGAACGCCTCCACGGGGGCGGCGAGCCTTGCGCCCAGGATGTCCCGGATAACCTGAGGCTCATCCGACAGGGAGGCATAGGCCACAAAACCTTTTGGAGCCGGAATTGACGCGTCTGTCATTCTGTCCTTGAGTGTATAGCCAAGGAATTCCTTGTCCTGGAATGCCTCAACGGAAGGAGCGTCTCCAAACACGGCCCACTTGGCATTTATGGAGGCGCAGGTGGTGTCCACAGTTTTGAAATCGTCTCCGAAAACCTCCGCGAGGCAGCCCCTGAAGGCATTTGACTGCTCCTTTCCAAACTTGAGGTCCTTTCCGGAACGAAGGAGGAGGATCTGGTGAAGGACTCCGTCATCGGCCCTGAAGGAAGCCTTTACAAGTTCCCTGGGCTGAAGGCTCTTTATCCATTCCTCTACGGTGATATCTTTGGTGGGACGGGCCTTGAGGGCCTTCGTGAAGGCATTTAGGCGGCCGTTTCCGTCCTCATATGCCCTTCGGGAGGCAATTACGGCATCTACGTCTTCTATGGGAAGGCTTATGGCCGTGCCGGCAAAATACGGAAGCGCTTCAGGGAAAAGGGCTTCCTGTGAGCCTTTGCCATTGAATGCCACAAACCAACTGCCGGTGGCGTCTCCACTGGCGCTTATGCCTTTGAGTGTGATGTTTTCTTTTTCCGGGACCTGCAGAGTCCAGGCGCTCCAGGGCGCGAGGTCTTTCAGGAACCCTGCCTGCTTACGCATTTTGGAGGAGCCGTAGACGTCCGTGATCTTGGGGGCGTGGGAATGGTTCACAAGGAGAACCGCCGGGGCCGACACCTTGGGAAGAAGGCCCTGAAGGGTCTTTGAGCCCATAATTGACGTCCCTTCCTGAAGATTCCTGGCCGATGCCTTCACGAATGTCTCAGACCTTGATGCGATAAGAAAACCGTCCTTTTCCTGGATTTTCAGGCCGGTGCTCAGGGCCATAACCCTTGTGAGGGAATCCGGCAGCGGAATCTCCGCGGCCACCAGGGGCACCAGCGAGCCGCTGTTGTGAAGGGAAATTGCCATCCGGTTTTTGCCGATACTCCTTATGAAGTCCATAAGGGCGGGGCTGTCAGGGGCAATGGCCGCCGTGAGAAGGCCCGTTGAATCGGCCAGCACTTTTACGGCCTTTGAGGAGCCGTCAAAGACAAACACCGCCACTGCGTCCGAGGGAATGGCATTAAGGACGCTCCAACCCTGAGGCAACTGTGACCGGGACTCCCCCTTTCCAGGGGCGTAAAGCCTTGACACTGCGAACGCTATGCCCGCAAGGAGAATGGCCACGGCCGTAACGGCCACTATGGTAAACCTTTTTCCCATATCTTGCAAAGTTAGCATAAATTTGATAATCCTGCAACTATTCCACTTGTGGACTACTTCCCTACCGCCCGTCCTCTTCTGCTCAACCCCTTCTGCGGGTGATGTGACTATTTTCGGCACACCACCGGCACTTTTGGCCCTTTTCTGCGGGTGATGTGACTTTTTTCGGCACACCACCCGCAGTGCTCCACATTTTTTGCTATTTTTGCATTGCTATGACACTGATAACCACCATCCTCATCTCACTGCTGCCGTTTGTGAACCCGTTTGTGGGGACAGATGCGCACGGCCACACGTTTCCCGGGGCGGTGTACCCCTTTGGAATGATCCAGTTAAGCCCGGACACAAGGCCAAATGCCGGTGACTGGGACGGCTGCAGCGGCTACCACTACAGTGATTCTGTGATTTACGGCTTCAGCCACACTCACCTCAGCGGCACCGGCTGTGACGACTGGTGCGACATCCTCATCACCCCCGGAGGGAAGCCTTCGCGCTTTTCCCACAGCCGTGAAAAGGCCTCTCCAGGGTACTATGAGGTGTATCTTGAGGACACAAAGGTGCAGTCAAAACTAGCCGCCGGAAAGCGCAGCGCCATCCACGAATACACCTTCTCCGGCCCGGCAAGCATCACGGTGGACTTAAGGCACCGGGACCATCTTGAAGATTACAGCCTGAGCGTGAGCGGCAACACCTGCTACGGCTATCGCATCTCCAGCAGTTGGGCCCGCGGACAGAGGGTATATTTCTATATGGAGTTCTCGGAGAAGGCCCTTGAGCCGGGGATTATCGGCCCTACTGCAACCATCCTTTTCCCAGGAAAGAAACTTACTGTACGTGTGGGCATTTCCTCCGTCTCCTGGCAGAACGCAAGGGCAAATCTCAGGGCCGATTACCCCAAATCCCTTGCCGCCCAGAAAAAGGCCACCGGAAAGGCCTGGGAGGCTTATCTTGAGAAAGTGCCCTGCCCCTACAGGGACAAGGAGCACAGAACCCGCTTCTATTCGGCCCTTTACCACACCGGCATCCACCCTACGCTGTATTCAGACGTAAACGGCGAGTATCGCGGAATGGACGGCCTGGTCCATAAGGCCGATGGCTGGGACCGCTACACCGTTTTCTCCCTCTGGGATACCTTCAGGGGCCTTCATCCGCTTCTGGCCGATATTGAACCTGAGCGCACGGTGGATTTCATAAGGTCGATGCTCTCCATCTACGACGAAGCCGGCAAACTTCCCGTCTGGGAACTCTCCGGCTACGAAACCAACTGTATGATATGCTATAACGCCGCCCCCGTGGTGGCCGATGCCATCCTCCGCGGCCTCCCCGGTTTTGACTACGAAAAGGCCTTCCAGGCCATGCTTGCAAGCGCCCGAAACGGGGAATTCGGCCTTGACAGTTTCCGCCGCAACGGCCTTGTCCTGGCCGATGACGAGCACGAATCCGTGTCCAAGACCCTTGAGTACGCCTTTGACGACTGGTGCGTTGCGCAGGTGGCCCTACGACTTGGCCATATGGCTGAGTATGAGGAGTTTATAAAAAGTTCCCGTTACTGGAAAAACGTCCTGGATCCTGAAACGGGATTTATGAGGGCCCGTTTAAATGGCCGATGGTTCTCTCCCTTCGACCCCCGTGAGGTTAACAACAACTACACTGAGGCCAACTCCTGGCAGTACAGTTTCTTTGTGCCCCAGGACATCCCGGGACTCATAGAGGCCCTTGGCGGCCCGGAAGCCTTCGAGGCCCGCCTGGACGCCCTTTTCACCGCCCCCCAGAAGACCACGGGACGCACCCAGGCCGATATAACAGGGCTTATCGGCCAATATGCCCACGGCAACGAGCCCAGCCACCACGTGGCGTATCTGTACGATGCTGTCGGCCATCCGGAAAAGCGTCAGGCCCGCGTGAATGAGATCCTTGAGAACCTGTACTCAAGCGCCCCTGACGGGCTTTGCGGGAACGACGACTGCGGCCAGATGAGCGCCTGGTATGTGCTGTCCTCTATCGGGAAGTACCCCGTTTGCCCGGTTATGGATTCCCGGTCAGAGCCGGGAATGACGGATATTGTCACAAACCCGGCATTCGTGATGCAAAACGACATCTTTACGGACTCCCTGAAAGTGGCAATCAGGGGCGAAGGAACCATCTTCTACCGCATCGCAGGCGGCGCAGAGACCCTTTACACCGGTCCTTTCACGGTGTCGGAACCGTGCGCCCTGGAGGCCTGGTCAATACGTGACGGCCGCCGCAGTTTTGTCACAAGAAGCCGCGTGAGACAGGTGCAGAAGGACCGCGCAATCACAATCCTTTCCCGCTACAGCCGCCAGTACAATGCAGGCGGCGACACAGGCCTCATTGACGGTACCCGCGGCAGCCTCAACTGGCGCACGGGAGGCTGGCAGGGGTATCAGGACACTGACTTCACAGCCGTGCTTGACCTTCTTGAGGAAAGGCCTCTTAGCATAGTGGGAGCCGGTTTTTGCCAGG
Source organism: Bacteroidales bacterium (assembly GCA_017451395.1). Taxonomy (GTDB): domain Bacteria; phylum Bacteroidota; class Bacteroidia; order Bacteroidales; family UBA932; genus Cryptobacteroides. Next base: position 9,212 of record JAFSPR010000099.1, on the reverse strand, counting down.
ATGCAAGGTCCTGGATATGGATGCCGCGGTACGTGGAATTCAGCGTATCTTCCGATGGCATCAACTTCACCCCGGCGGGACGCCTGGACAATACGGTTGACGAGAAGGATATGACCATTCAGGTCTGGGACGCCGAGCTTCCCGTAAACTGCACGGCAAGATACGTCAGAATCTTCGCCAAAAACATCGGCACAATACCTTCCTGGCACCCCGGTGCAGGCGCGCCTGGCTTTATTTTCACGGACGAAGTCTGGGCCCGGTAATCAGAACTTGTAATTAAGAGACTTGAGGGAGGCGCTGGAGCCGCCGTAAAGGAGGCTGTATTCCCCGCGGAGGGGCAGCATATTCTGCGTCTCCTCGTCCCACCACAGGAATGTCTCATCCGTGAGCGGGATGCTCACATTCACGGTTTCACCTGCCTTGAGATCCACACGCTTAAAGCCGCGGAGGGTCTTCACGGGACCTTCTTTATCGGCCGGGCGGGAAATGTACAGCTGAACCACCTCCGTGCCGTCTACGTCGCCTGCATTTGTGAGAGGAATCACCAGCGAGCCACGCTTCACGGCTGCATCCCCATATTCAAACGTGGTGTAACTGAGGCCGTATCCGAACGGGTACAGGGGCTCGCCGCGGAAGTAGCGGTAGGTGTGGCCTTCCATATTGTAATCCTCCACCTCCGGGAGGTCTTCAACGCTCCTGTAGAAGGTAACGGGCAGTTTGGCCGATGGATTAACGTCACCGAAGAGGACATCGGCAATGGCTGGGCCGCCTTCCTGTCCGGGATACCACGCCTGAAGGATAGCGCTGCAGGTTTCCGTTTCCGGAACAAGACCCATCGCGCTTCCTGAGAAATTAACAAGGACAACCTTCTTTCCGGCGGCTTTGAGGGCCTTCAGAAGTTCACGCTGAACGGCCGGAAGTTCAATGTCCGTGCGGTCTCCGCCCTCAAAGCCGGGCACTTCCACAGGCATTTCCTCGCCCTCGAAACGGGGTGAGATGCCGCCTGCGAAGATGACTATATCGGCATCACCAATCTGGCCGATTACATCCTCTTCAAGGCCGTCCACAATGCCGCAGCCCTTGACGTATCTGATGCCGGGAATACGCTCCTGAAGGGCTTCCAGAAGGGTTGTGGTGTTGTTTGGAACGGGGTTGTAATTACCCCACATCATCTCTTTGTCGTTGGCGTTGGGCCCCACCACCACAATGCGTTCGTTACCATTCAGGGGAAGGATTCCGTCGTTTTGAAGAAGCACCAGAGTCTCTACGGCCATCCTGCGGGAAAGGGCCCTGTGCTCAGGGCTTTCAACCATAGTGCTGTCCAGGCCGTCCCAGGGGGAAACCCCGTCCATCTCTCCAAGGAGGATGCGCTCAGTGAGGATCTTCAGCACGGCGCGGTCAAGGTCTTCGGGCTCAAGTAGGCCCTCTGCAACGGCATCGGGAATGTATTTATAGGCTTCGCCGCACTCTACGTCTATTCCGTTTTTCACGGCTGCCGCAGCAGTTTCCGCCCCCGTTTTAACGTAACCGTGGCGGCCTTCCATATAGAAATCGTCCAGGGCCCAGCAGTCTGAGACCACCATCCCCTTGTACCCCCATTCCCTGCGGAGTATGTCATTCACAAGGTAACTGTTTGCGCCGCAGGGAACGCCTCTGAAGCGGTTGTAGGCGGTCATAACCTCCTCTACGCCGGCCTTTGTCACAAGGTCTTTGAAGGCGGGAAGATAGGTTTCACGGAGGTCTCTTTCAGATACAACGGCATCAAAATGATGGCGGTTTTTCTCCGTTCCGGAATGCACTGCAAGGTGCTTTGCGCAGGCATGGAGTTTCTTCACCGGTGCCTTGGGGTCTCCTTGCAGGCCGCGTACCACCGCCATACCCATAACGCCGGTAAGATAAGGGTCCTCTCCGTATGTCTCCATACCGCGGCCCCAGCGGGGGTCACGGAAGATGTTGATATTGGGCGTCCAGAACGTAAGTCCCTGATACCAGCCGCTTTCGGCGGCCATTTTGTGCTTTATGCGGGCTTCGTCGCTAACTACAGTGAAAACCTCCTCCAGAAGGGGCTCGTCAAAGGATGCAGCCATAGCGATGGGCATAGGGAACACCGTTGCCGCGCCGTTACGCGCCACCCCGTGAAGGGCCTCGTTCCACCAGTTGTAACTCCTTATCCCAAGGCGCTCCACCGCCGGTGAATTGTACACCGTCAGCGAGGCCTTTTCTTCAAGGGTAAGTTGTTTCAGGATGGCCCGGGCACGTTTTTCGGCCTTCTGCTGCGGGTTTTGGCAGGCCGCAATAACCGCCACGGCCAGCGTAAGGAGGATGACTTTTTTCATATAGGATACCTGTCTACAGCTGGTTATCACGAAGGGAGAAGGTGTCTCCCTGGCGGAGGTCTCCGGTTTGCATACCCTTTTTGAGCCAGCGCATACGCTGGGCGGCGGTGCCGTGGGTGAAGGATTCCTCTACGGCATAGCCCTGGGCCTTTTTCTGGAGGTAGTCGTCACCTATCACGGAGGCGCAGCGGATGGCTTCCTCAAGGTCTCCGTCCTCGATGGAGGTGAACATGGAGTTCTCATAGTGGGCCCAGACGCCGGCGTAGAAATCGGCCTGAAGTTCTATGCGCACGCTCATACGGTTGGAGTCGGTCTTTGACATACGGGCCATCTGCTGATGCGCCTGGCCAAGGGTTCCAACAAGATTCTGGACGTGATGACCTACCTCGTGGGCGATAACATATGCGTAGGCGAAATCACCGTCTGCGCCAAGTTGGGATTTCATACTGGAGAAGAAACTGAGGTCTATGTAGAGTTTCTGGTCTGCGCTGCAGTAGAAGGGGCCCATTGCCGCCTGGCCCTGACCGCAACTGGTGCTGGTGGACCCGGTGTAGAGCACCAGAATGGGGTTCTGGTACTCCCCTAACCCGTTTTTGCGGAAATAGGCGCTCCAGACATCCTCAGTGGATGCCAGGATCTGGCGGGAGAACTTTGCCAGGGCCTCGTTCTCTGCGGTGGGCTGATATGATTCCTCCGTCATAGTGGCCACGCCGCCCGCCCCCTGGACGGCCCTGAAGACATCCCCAAGGTCTCCGCCCATAAGGAGTGTGAGTATTGCCACAATGGCTATTCCGCCGATTCCCATACCGGCTTTTGCGCCGCCGCTGATACCGCGGCGGTCTTCTACGTTCTGGCTTTCACGCCTGCCGTCCATTCTCATAGCAAAGAGTATTTTTGCAAATTTACAAAAAAAATGGACGAATTTACGTTATTTCACAGTATCCTTATAAGAGGAAGGATTTTGACGGAATTCAGTGGGGGTAAGGGCAAAATACTGTTTGAAGTTGCGCGCGAAAAGGCTGCCGGAGGAGAATCCGCAGGCCGATGCAACGTCCGAGATGGACATCTCCGGAGAGGACGACAGCATCTTTGCGGCGTTCTTGAGGCGCACCACATTGAGGAATGCCGCCAGGGACTGATAGGGACTTCCGTGGGAGAAGGCCGATCCTATGCGCTCCTTTGAAAGGTGGTACCTGTCCATAAGGTACTGCCTGTCAAGACGCGAGTCTGAATAAAGGTGGTTGGTAACTATCTCGTAACGGAGGTATTCGAACAGCTGCGCATCGCTGAGGGAAGACAGTTCAGGATTGCCGTTTAAGGCCGATGCATCCTCTTTCTCTCTCTGCAGAAGCACGTTTTCCGATATCTGGGACACCAGCGCCTTGTTTTTCCTGCGTACCAGAATAACATACTGAAGGATTATACCAAGGAGTATAAGGCATACCAGAGCGCCTGCGGACGCCCCCAGCGCAATGCTCCTTGAACGCCTTGCCTGCACCATCTCACGCTCCAGGGCCATTTTCTGCTCCTGATACTGGTACTTAGCCACGTAATCCTGAATCATGGCCTTGTTCCGGGAATCGTTGAGTTTATCGGTAAGCGAGGAATAGCGCTGCATATAGTCAAGCGCTTCCTTCAACCTGCCCTTGCCCTTTGCCGCCAAAGCCCTGTTTTCAAGCATCACCGCATAATCGCGAGTAAGGGTATCGGTCCCCCAGCGCGGCTCCAGTTCATCATAGAAGGACAGCACCCTGTCATACTCACCAAGAAGCGCCCAGGAACCGGATATCATCTTACGTCCACCGAATGTCTTGCTGTATCTGGTCTTCTCAAACCTTGCTTTATACACCTTAGCCTCCTTTTTCATCCCTTCTGCCGCATATGCGTACGTGATGAACGCCAGGGCCTGGGCGGTGTAGAAGTCAACATAACCCGGACGGTTATGGTCACCGGGAAGGTTTGGAGAGTCATCGGCATATGCCTCTGGATTGGCGGCATAAACTTCCAGGCGGGAAATTATCTCCTGAGCGGCCGGGACAATGTCCAGATAACGTTTAAGGTCTATATATGTGCGAATAAGGCTCTTCCTTGTTTTTATACCGGCATCTAGATAAAAGAAGCCCTTCTCACCATCCAGTTTCCTGATGGCATCCTTTATCTTCAGAAGGCCATCTTCTTCACGGCCGATACGGACAAGGGAAGAACCCATATCGGCCTGGACAGGCACGGCCCTCATTGGGTCACCCAGGGATTCGCAAACATCCACGAACCTGAGCCCGTACTCCACTTCCCCAAGGTCATCGGTCCTTAACCTGCAAAGATAGCACAGATACTCCAGGATATCGGCCTCATTCTCCGGACTCAGGTGAGGGGTCTTGAGGAGATCTTCACATATGGAGCGCGCCTGAAGGGAACCGGATTCACGCCTACCGTAAGCCTTCGCGCGGATAAGTTGGGCGTGAAGATTGTCAATGACACCGGCAGTTTCTGCCGAATCAATTACGGATATGACTTCTTCCGTATCAACTTCTCCCAGCATCATTGCCGATAAGGCTTGAAAGACTGAGTCTTTCTTAATATCCCTATTGTCCGGGCGCGAAGGAGACTGGGCGGAATGCGAACAGGAGGCCATTATAAGGGCCAGGCCGATTATATGGAGTACTGACTTAAACATAGTACGAAGTTAGCACAAATTGCCGTTTCGGAAAAACTTTTCGACAAATAATCAACTGACATAGACAAATAAGCAACGCCGCAAACACCAACTTTTTCACCACGTATTCTTTCATTTTTTCATTATTCCGCGGGTTATACCACGGTTTTTGTTAAATTGCATCGCAGTTTACTTTCGAAATGAAAGGAAACTGGCGCCTTTTGTTTCAATTTTTCCTTTTGAAACTTTTTTTTATTTTTGTCATATATACATAGACGGCGATATACAAAGCGTCTGAAATGCTCATCTTGGGAATCATATCGATGATCCTTTTCTCCGGCCCAGCAAGGCCGGAAAACGCTTCGCGCGTGCACGAGAACGTGCACGAGACCCAGGTGTATTTCCGCTGGGACAAGAGTAACTACGAGGACAATTACCGCTCAAATTCCCAGGCGGCAGACAAGGTTTATAACCTGATGAAGGATATCGGCACTGAGCGCGTAGACTCCGTGATCGTGAAGGCCTATGCCTCGCCGGAAGGCGCCTACGGGCACAATATGGACCTGAGCCGCCGCCGCGCAATGGAGTTTGACAGGGCCGTCAGGGAAAAGATGGGCCTCATGGGGGCCGATATCCCCATCACCGTCCTTCCCGGCGGTGAGGCCTGGGAGCAGTTAAGGGCCCGCGTGGAGGCCGATACAGTAATATCGGCCACGGCAAAGAAACGCACCCTGGCCCTCCTGGACGATGATTCCGTCCCCCGCGACACCAAGAAATGGCGCATGATGCACTTCTATCTTGGAGAAACCCGTGAGGAAGGTGACGTGTACCACTGGCTGCTCCTCAACCACTATGTGTATCTCCGCTGCCTGGACATCAAGATCTATTACCACGACGCAGTGCCGTACAGCCTGGAAGAGCCTCAGGAGGAGGTCAAAGAGGAGCCCTCACCGGCCACGGAAGAGCCCGCCGCGCAGCCTGATACAACGGCAGTATCACCTTCAGAGGCCTTTGTCCCCAGTCTGGAACTGGTGTCCCCCGCCTCTGACAACACCGCAAAACGCCGGTTCTCCCCTGTTATCGGCATCAGTACAAATCTCCTATTTGACGCAACATATATCCCAAATTACGGATTTACGTCGGTGCCAAGTTTCAGCCTTGAGTACTATCCCGCCCGCGGTCACTGGACTTTCGGGGCCGACGTAGACTGGTCCCACTGGCTGCACTACGACACCCACAAGTTCAACCAGATCCACAATATCTCGCTCCATACCAGAAGGTACTTCAAGAGCGGTGAGAACGGCTTCAAGGGCCTGTACCTGCAGGGTGCGCTGAACGCCGCGGAGTACGGCCTTGGCTGGGATGCCCACGGCTGGGAAGGAGAGCTCCTTGGCGCCAACCTTGGAGCCGGGTACAAGATCAATTTCGGACGCTTCTTCATAGATATGGGGCTGGATGTAGGTTATTTCTACTCCAGGAATGACCCTTATGTGTGGGGAGACGACGCAACCGGGTGGTATTACTACGACTACGTTGGCGATCCCGCGCAGTTTGCCCCGCGCCAGAAGGGTTTCCAGTGGTTCGGGCCCACCAGGGCGTATATTTCAATCGGCCTTGACCTCTTTAACAGGAAAAGATGAGAAGGAAGGGGCTCATATTGATGCTTATGCTTGCCGCAGCTCTTGCGGCAGGGTGCCGCATTGAGCCACCGCTGCATCTGAAGCAGGCCGTGAAGGTGGTTGTGAAGGTGCTCTGGAGGGCGGAGATCTATCCGGACGGCATCAAGCCCAGCGGCGTCACGCTGTATTTCTTCCGTAACGGGGAGTACTACAACAGCCAGACAACGTCCCAGGTGGATTCCTGCGCCGTACACCTTGAGCCCGGGAAATACCGCATCTTTATGATTTCCCAGAGTCCCGACGAATTTGCGTATATGGACTTCCACGATATGGAGAACTTCGACCTTGCGTCCGTAAGCGTGATGGAAACCAAGAGCAAATGGTACACAAGGGCCGATGACGAGTTCCTGATAAACAACCCGGAGCAGATGACCGTGGGCGTATCGGACGAGTTCGAGATCACGGCGGAGATGGTGGAGCAGTACCGCTACTACAGCAGCGAAGAGGGAGGATGGAGGTCGTGGGTAACAAAGGCCGATACCGAATCCGGATCCGAGCAGGTTGACGATGATACCTGGGTGACGTACTACACCGTACGCATCCCCATTTATCCCCGGAATATCGTATCTCAGTACTGGGTTACAATTTATTCCGAGTATGCCGATGTCCTTCAGTCCGTTCGCTGCAGCACAACCGGTATGGCAAGGAGTTTCTATCTGACTCAGGACATCACAGGCCCGGATGAAGGTACTCAGTTTGTAACCGAGTGGAAACTTACTATGGATGACAACGTGTCACGCGTGGGGCACATTGACGGCAAGGTTACCACGTTCGGATTCCCCAATGGAGAAATGCCGGGCCCGGACCGTGATCCCACGCTGAATGTCTCCACGCTGCTGATAGACAACAAAACCGTGCAGGACTATGTGTTCAAGGTTGGTAATCTGATCACGGCGGAGGAAGCCCCGGAAGGATACAGGGCGCTATACAGGCTCATTTTGGGCAGCGAAGCCGCCCCGGTAATCCATCCGCCAGATATTGAGAGGCCGGAAGACGCCCAGGGACTGGATGCCCTGGTGAATGAATGGGACAGTGGAGACGAGGTTGAAGTTGATATGTAAACAATTAATTAGCAACAATATATAAACAATTTATCATTATCTTCTTAAATTTTCATTATTATGAAAAAGTTTTTATTCCTGACTGCTGCGGCAGTCGCCGTCTTCGCCTCCTGCGCCAAGACGATTGACAACACAAGGAACACCGGCCAGGGAGATGCAGTCTCCTTCGGTGTTTACGCTGGCAGGTCGGCCGACACAAAGGCCACCTATGGTGACATCACCACTGCCAATCTGAAAACTTCTACAGATGGTTTTGGCGTTTTTGCCTTCTACACAAAGGAAGTTGACTGGGCGGCTACAGACAAGCCTAATTTTATGTACAATCAGCAGGTAAGGCATATCACGTCATATGCTTCTGCCCCTACTGATTACACTGCGTCTAAGTACCCTTCAGAGTGGTACTACACTCCTTTGAAGTACTGGCCTAATGGACAGAACGCTACAGCCTATGAGGCAAACGCCACTTCTGCCGACAAACTCAGCTTCTTTGCCTATGCTCCGCACATCGCAACAGTTAACTCTGTCCCTGCTGCAGGTCAGGGTATCACGGAAATCTCTGGCAACACCGATGCAGGTGTTCCTGTAATTACTTTCACTGTTCCCGCGAAAGCAGAGGAGCAGATTGACCTTCTCTGGGCAAATCCTGTCCTGGACGCCACAAAGAAGACTCTTGCCGGTCGCGTGGAATTAACTTTCAAACACGCTCTTGCAAAACTGAACATTCAGGTCCGCACAGTTGCAGATGACCTCACAGGCACCACAGCCAACTTGGCTGATGAAACAAAGGTCATCCTTGAAAGCCTTACTCTTACCGCAAATGGCACAAAGAGCGGCAAGTTGAGTATCGGTAGCGGCAATAACGTTCCCAATTGGTCCGATTTATCCGGCAATACCTCCGTCGCGTACGGTTCCGACTCCTTCTCTGCCACAGAAACTGTCAATGGAAAGACCGGTTTCAACGTAACTGAAACAGCCACTGACCTCAACAGTGCAAAGTCTCCTATGATCATTCCTGCAACTATCGCCGCCGGTGGCTTTGTTATAACAGCCAACTACTGGGTAATTACTGCTGATGCCAAATTGGATGGGTCATACAGCACTATCCAAAACAACATCACTAAGACCAGCACAGCCGCAATGACTTTCGATGCTGGCAAGAAGTACAATATCATTGTCAATCTTGGCATTAACAGTGTTGACTTCGTTGTTTCAGAGGTAACTGAATGGGATTCCCAGGCAGCTGTTGATTATCATCTCCCTCAGAACAGCTAATCACCCTTTTTATTCAGGCGGGCCTGACCGCCCGCCTGGGTACCAGAAATGACTGCAAGACGTAGCATATGGATCCTTGCCCTGGCAGCGGCGCTCACCGCGCTGCTGGCGGGAGCGTGCAGCAAAGCCATCGGCCCCGATAATGATGAGGACGACGGCTGGACCAATGTGGGCGGCGATTTGCCAATCAGTTTCAGTTCCTCACTTGACG